>JANTFK010000001.1 GCA_024763595.1 Bacteroidales bacterium
CAGATGTCATATTAAATGTCACGTCCCCTCCCAGCCAGGGGGCATAGTGGGAATAGGCTCCTTTTATAAATACCCCTTTGTTGGGTGTAAAAATGTTATCCCGGTAATCCAGTAACAGCAGGGGACCCAGTCCGCCGAGCCTGTTTTTCAGTTCCCACGGCTCCACATTGGGAATATCCAGAATATGGTCAAAAGTGACTGTCGTAGAAGAAAACTTATAGCGAAATCCACCATACAGCTTGATCTGGCCAAGCCTGAAAGCGATCTGTTGAATAATCCCCATGGTTTCCAGGTTAAAGCTGAACTCACCGGATAGCCGTGGTGGATAGTACGTTAGATTCAGGGAACCATAATATAGCCCTCCCACATAGCGGATATGATCATTTTTCCATACACCTGAATGGCCTCCCACCAATCCCCAGCTGCCATTTTCGGTATACATACCACCCACCATGGAAAGACTGGGAGGTGCATGTTCCCCCCTCTTCAGTGCTTCTATATCCCTGTGAATAAAGATGGGCCCGCCGGCCACTCCATATCCCACGGCCGGTTCTGTAACCGGCATTACAAAGGGCAGAAAGCCATATACGCTGGCCAGGAAATAACTGAGATCCAGGGCTCCGTCCGCCGAATCCTTAAACGGGATCTTCTGCTTCTCCTGGGCATTTACCAGGTTGGTTGTGTTAAAAAGGGTAACTGTCGCGACAAAAAGTACAGGGATAATCTTTTTCATCTGCAAATATTTTACTTTTCTTGTCAGAATCCGAACCTGTAATTAAGTGACAGCA
Source organism: Bacteroidales bacterium (assembly GCA_024763595.1). Lineage (GTDB taxonomy): Bacteria > Bacteroidota > Bacteroidia > Bacteroidales. The sequence goes on from JANTFK010000001.1 coordinate 789, forward strand.
GGAACGATTTCCTGTTCCCGATGATCCCCCCTTCGGCCCTTAACTGCCATGACTTGTTATACTGGTACTGTCCGCCAATAATTATGTTCCATTCCTGCTGTGGTTCTTTCAGCAGCCTGTATTCCACAGTGCCGTCACCATTTGCATGCTCCAGGTTTTCAACGATGGGATTCAGTATCCGGTTGGCAACAGGCCTCAAAGGGTCAAGCGGTCCCAGGTTATCGTACCAGATCCAGTAATCCTCCACGATCTCATCTCTTCGCTCCCATGTCTCCGGTGGAAGAACCTCATTCAGCACAATGGTCCCCTGGGTAATATTCCCCATTTTTAACCGCATGCCTCCAACCCAGAATGCAACATTGCTTTCCGGGTTTTTTCCAATCTGGAAAGCACGCCCAATTCGCTGTGAGAAGACACCACTCTGCACCGGATCCTCAAAATTGGACATTTTTGTCCATACCCAGTTTCCGTCAAGCACCAGGAAATATTTTCCCAATCCGAATGCCCCGGTGGTCCCAACACCATAGCTGAATCCCTCCAGCTCGGCCACGGTAGTCATCTGAACCGGGGAGGAAAGCTTCACACTCGTGGTGGCAAAAGTTTTCCCGATAATTCCGTATACATTCAGGAAAGGAAAGATCCAGACATCGGGCCGGAAGGTAACAGAGTTGGCCACTGCATGCACCTCCTCAAACCGGATGATTTCTGAAATGTCAGTCAAAGGAACATTTTCGAGGATCCCTCCTTCCACAGCTCCCTGGAACCCCACAGAAATTTCGGGGATCACCACATCCTGGCTTGCCCAGAAATAGTTGAGCATGATACCGGCCGGTTTGGGAATATCAAAGCCTTTCTCATAGGCTGCTTTACCCATGAAGGGCAGAACATAAGGGTATCCGGGCTTGATGGTATCACCCGGTTGTAATTGGGAATACTGGGCTGATAACAAAGAGGTTACGACAATAAAAATAATGAAAAGCAAGGTCCGGTTCATGGTTGCGGCAGTTCTACGGATAGTCAGTTCCGGTATCAAAACAATGCAGTTTAAACAACTATGATCCGCAGATTGTTTTCCTATTTACTGATGTTGTGCCATTCAGGATAATTTCTCCCAGGGAAGGTCCGGATATTTCTGCTTCAGATCCATCAGTTTATCTTCTCGTTTACGGATCAATTTTGTATGGGCCTCTCCCTCTTTGATCATGGGGCGGTGCTCCAGCATCTTTAGCAGTGGTTCCATCTGCCGGATGATCTTCCTGCTTTCATCACTGAGCAGTGACCGGCTGAAACGTTCCCATATAAAATCAGTTGCCAGGGTACTGATATGCAGCATATCACCGGCATAAAAGCGATAATCGCGCAGTTCATCCATCACCAGTTCATAGGAGGGAAAATAGAAGAAGTGGCCGGGGAACTGATGCTGCAGTGCATCTCCTGCCAGCAGAAGGGCTGACTTGCTGAGTTGATTCCCGTGCGCCCCGTCTTTCCAGTGCCGTATGGGACTAATGGTATAGATGATCTTCAGTTCCGGATGTGCATCAAATAACCGGGGTAACAGCTTTTCATATGCAACAATGATCTCCCGGGCGGAGAGCCGCTCCCTGGTGAACCGGTCCGCAGGGATTTTATGGCAGTTGGATACCACCTGCCCTGTTGCCATATACCTGTATAGCCAGGCAGTACCCCAGGTGAGTAACAGGAACTGTGCACCGGAAAAAATGGTGCCGGCATCTTTGCATGCCCGGTTGATCTTTTGCAAGGTAACGCCGGGATCAGTGGAAGAAAACAGTGTGTAATGATCGAAGGAAAACCATAGATCATTATACCGTGACAGGTCAGATTTGGTATACTGCTTTTTCTGCATCAGTACTTCCAGCACTTTTTTCACCGATAAGGGATTATAGGTCACTCCGAATGGGTTTACCGAAACCGGGAAGAGGTACCTTTCCAGCATCCTGCCCACATGCTCGGTAAAGCATGATCCCAGCAGGAGTGTGGGTGACCGGTGGCCAATCCTGAAGGGATAGGATGGCAGATCAATTTCTGTCCGGAAATTCATGTAAATGTCGTTTTTAACCCCACAACGAATATACAGAAAATGCGGCGAAGTTTTCAGATACCTCTCTCTTCCCGGGCACTGCCGGAAAATCAAAGAAACTGACAGAAAATCCATGGATTGAACAAAGATATTATTGCATAAGAGAGTAAATCTGTGTAATTTATACAGTTATACTGCTGAATAACAGGGATGCAATAATAGCTGTTTTTAAAATGTGAGACCGTAATGAAGCGACAGAGATATATCATGCCATCGGATATTGAGAAACAACTGGTAGTTCATGGTGTCATGGAGGATTATAAGCAACGTCCTGAATATCAGCAAAATGATTATATTGGTTGGATAGAAAGAGCAAAGCGGGAAAATACCAGGCAGACACGTATCAAACAGATGGTGGAAGAATTAATAACGGGGGGTGTTTATATGAAAATGGACCATCCGCCATCAAGGAAAACTCAGGATAAGTGAAAGTTAGAATTGGTATTGTACAAATGCAATCTGAACCATTGAAGGTCGATAGGAACCTTGCATTGGCAGAGCGCCTTATTGCAGAGGTATCTGATGCAGGCGCACAGATTGTGGTATTACCTGAACTGTTCAATGTTGGTTTTTATCTTGGTGAAGAACTCATGAAGCTTGCTGAAACACTGGATGGAAAGACAGTCCGCCGGCTAAAGTCTATTTCCTCAAATCGAAAGATCTACCTGACCACAAGCATCTATGAGATCTATCAGGGGCACTACTACAACACAATGGTGATGGTAGGTTACGATGGCAGTGTACAGCATTACCGGAAACGTAACCCCACATGGTTTGAAACATCTGTCTGGAGGAGAAGTGATAAAGCGGGTCCGGGAATATTCGAGACTCCTTACGGGCGCGTTGGCGGTGTCATTTGCTTCGATTCATTTTCCATGGAGACATTTCAGGGTTTCAAAAAGAGCGCTGTTGATCTGGTTATTATTGTTTCTTGCTGGGGCACATCTGACAGCTGCAAAAAGCGGTTTGACGTGATGCTTGCCCGTCCGGCACTGAGAAAATTTTCTGTATTGGCCACAGAAACTGTACCACTGAATTATGCTACTCGACTGGGTGTCCCCACTGTCCTTGTCAATCAGGGAGGTGCAACGCATACTCCCGGTCAGGTACCGCGTTTTTATCCATTACCACCTTTAAAGAACATTAAATACGAGTTCATTGGAAATTCGAGTATTCGTAATGCGTCAGGTAAGGTTCTGGTGCAGGCAGTAGGGAATGTAAGCGAATTTTGTGCGGTGGAAGAAGTTGAGGTGGAGCCAACCGTCCCACCTCCCGGGCATAAACGAACGGACATTGCCAACAGGTATCTGGCCTCTGAATACTATTTTGTGAAACCGCCTCTGATGGCCCGAATCTTTCAGGCCTACTTTTACTCCGGGCTTCAAAAAATTTATGAAAAAAACAGAAAAAAATATCAGCCTCATTTCTAAGGTACAATGATTAATGGATGAAGAATCCGGTCATACCTAGCTGATATATCGCTAAAATCAGGATCGCTCCCCTTGCCGGAACTAAACGGGAACAGGACCATCTTTTCATACATGGTTGTGCCTTCATGCAACGGTGTTATCAATGTATAAATATCAGAGAGGTAAGTGAGATTGGCAGCACGAATGGTATAGACCCCCTTGTCACGGTAAACACTGACATAGCTTTTCGTCCGGCTTCTGTTCGGGTGCTGGCCTTTATTATTGAACAGTGCACTCCCGGCTGTAACAATGGCCATGCCATAACCCTTTTCTGTGTTATAAAGCGCCATCCAGGGAGTATTGACAGGCGCATTGGCTATCGGGGGAGATCCCGTATCATTCCCTTTTGCAAGCTCCAGTGAGATCGTTTTTATCTTTCCGTTTGGTAAGGGCCAGGCAGCATGGGTAAACATATGATTTGAAAATATCATTCCCTGATTGCGAAGTGCGTAAGCACGGCAATCCTCAACGATTCGAACAGACGACTCTAAATGAATTTCAGGACGATCAGCGTAGAACCGGTAGCGAACATGGGCTTCAGCTTCGGGAACATTGTGCATGCTTCCCCAGCGAATATTCTCACAAAAGACCGGTCCTTTGATCGAACGGACCATATATTCACCGGGATTCCAGTCAAAAGCATGACTCCATTCCCGGCCTTCCACAAAAATTCCCGGTGTGCGGTTGATTGGCCTTATATCGTCGGGAAGATCCCTTGGATCATCATATCTGTATTCCATCGACCGTTGTTTATCGAACCAGGAAAACAACTGGCCTGACTTTGGGCTTAATCGCACACGGTAGAAATCATTTTCAACCAGCGTATCAGTCGTTACGGCAGATTTCATTGTAATGTTATTTTTTATCCGGGGGGAAGGATCGTCAGGACAATCCCATAACACAACCATCGCCTCAGCACGGGCTTTTAGTGAAAGTTGTACGGTGGCCCTGAAACGCACAACCGGTTCCTGGCTCCACAACCCGGTACAACCGAAAAGATGCTCCACATCGTAAACCTGGCATGGTATTTCCTGGTATGTTCCCGGTGAAGTCATCAAAGTAGCACGCAAATTTAGATCAGGGTCCCTGAAAACCGATTCTTGAATGGTAATATCGAATTCAACCGGTTCGTTCCTGCGGTCCAGTCCGGCCTCTTCACAAACCCTGAAAATCTGGTTACCGCCATTTGACTTCTCCCAGAAACCTCCTTTCCCGGGTGCCGGGGCTTCAAATACCAGGCTTCCGAGATCAATACCACATTGATACATCAATGTAATTGAATTTATTTCACCACTGCTCCAGGCAAAAGGTATATAGAGCTCTACCTTCTTCTTATTAACATGATGAATGGCATTATCATCAAACCGAACCCCATCTACTATCCAGTATGTGTAAAGTGGTTCTTTTCCGTTAACAAATACGGTATAAGGTTTTAACAGCTCGTCCTCTGCAAACTGATCGGTATTCAATGTAACATGTATATGCAACTCCCGGATCTCTGGCGACCAGTACCCGTATTCATATTTAGCAAGATTGATTCCAAAATCACCTTTTCCCGGGTTTGTTCTTTCCGCAGCCGGAAGAGGCACTGTTATAACAAAAAGTACTGTCAATTGCAGGTACAAAATGCATGATTTTTTAAATCTGTTTACGGGTTTTATCATGATGAAAAAGTTTTTTGACTTACACTTCAAGCGATTTCAGGAATCCCCGGGAGATCCGGATGGTAGCGTGACGAGGGCCTGGTATTCAGTTTTATAACTGCCTTGCCTCTTGTCTGCCGGGTACGTATACCCAGTGCACTGACAGGTAGCGCTGCGAGGGATGCCAGGCCGATTCGGAGAAAATTTAGTCTGCTGATGATGCGTTCCCTATTTTGTATTTTATGGTTTAAAAAAATTAAAGATATGAATTAATTACTTTCGTGCTCGTGCACATTGAATGAAAGCGTTCCAGATACGGCCTTTACGACATCACTCGCCAGGTGGAGGCAATCGTAGCTGAATCCGGTGTTCAGGCCGGCCTTGTCAATGTCTATGCCCAGGGAGCCACTACCGGAATTATGATTCTTGTCATTTGAATATACCCTCTTTTCGTCATTGCTGTATCAACTTAATTGTACCTTATTTGGTAGTTTTATTAAAGATGGATATTGCTAATTCGTATTGACAAATACATACATATTGTATATATTGCAGACATGAAAACAACATTAAATATAGATGATCAGATTCTCAGAAAAGCTTCCATGCTTACTGGAATATCTGAAAAAACCACTCTGGTAAGAAAAGGATTGGAAGCATTGATCGCCCAGGAGAGTGCCAAAAGGCTTGCTGCTCTTGGAGGAAGTGAAAAGCAACTGAAAAGCATTCCCAGGAGAAAATCGATCACTGAATGATATTGGTGGATACATCTGTTTGGATTGATCACTTTCATCATTCCGATGAGGATTTAAAAGAATTGCTTCTTTCAAACCAGGTTTGCATTCATCCTTTTATTCTTGGCGAATTGAGCTGTGGGAATATTTCGAATCGAAAAGAAGTTCTATCACTTCTCAGGACACTCAGGATGATTGATCCGGTGCTGGATGAAGAAGTCTTCATTCTTATTGAAGAAAGAAAACTGTTTGGCAAGGGATTGGGATTTATTGATGTTCATTTACTTGCTTCATCATTGGTACATCATGTCCCTATTTGGACAAGAGATAAATCTTTAAAGCGGGTAACCGGAGAATTGAGTATCCACTACGGACCACAACGGCTTCTACGACATAACCAGCCAGGTGGAAGCCATTGTCCCTGAATCCGGAGTGCAGGCCGGCCTTGTCAATGTCTATGCCCAGGGAGCCACGGCGGGGATCATGATCCAGTTCAAATTCATAGCCCCCAATTGACCTTCCAATCTGGCATGGGTCGAATATCCTCTAGTAGAATACCCAACCGAAAATGATTGCAGTTCCATACCCCTGTCCTGTCGGACTGATGGCAGGGTTGTTTTCTGCTGCAGTATAGATGATTGCGATCTCCCAGCCTCTGGCTCCTTCAAAACAACCGGTACTTTGATCTCCAATATAACGGCCGTTTCGACGAAACCAGGAGTTTCCTTCTTCGTCAAATTGAAAGGGCAGATTCTCTGCTTCCATTTGAAGAGTGCCACACTCCAGTTCATAGAATCCCTCTCCATAGCCGTCATGGTCAGGAAGACAGAACACAGGAACATATTCACTGTAGACGGATCTGCAGAACCATTCACCTTCTGCAATTGCTATACCAGTTATACCTCCAGGACCTTCTGGACAAGCCCCTGTTGGGGTTCCATCCAAATTAAAGCAGGGGATCCCCTGTCCTGGTTCGCAGGAACTTACAGGATAGAATTGCAGGTCGTATCCCAGTTTCATCAGTACAGGATGCCATCTGCCTTGCCATTTGCTACGCCATTTGTTTGAAGATTTTAAAGCTGGTTCAGAGAGAAATGCCTCACCGGGTCCCTGATTGAACAGGGCCATATCCTCCTCGGTCATAAATGAGGCAATCTCTTCAGGGATCTCAGGAATGGTGAATTCCGACTCCAGATCTTTGATTTCCTGATCGGTTGCAAGGTCCTTTTTTTCACAAGAGACCACAAATGCACACATCAGGAGGAATGCAAGAAAAATTCCGGGTGTTTTCATGATTATAATGTGAGATGAATAATTGGTGTATCATCTAACCAAATTATAATCAGCTCAAGTTGGGTGCTTTGGTATGCGTCTCAAAGAATTTTCTCTCAGTCTCATTACTCAGATAATCTCATTTTTTGCACGCTCGCGGATTTATACCATACGTTTCAGTGAACAGCTTACTAAAATGGGAAAGATTTCTGAAACCGCTGGCGAAAGCTGCGTCAGACACATTGCTTTCTGTTTCTTCAAGCAATTTCTTTGCGTTCTGCAAACGCATGGTGCGGATGCAATCATAGACAGATTTATCGGCAAGTGCCTGAAATTTCCTGTATAGCTGTGCCCTGCTCATCCCTACCGAAAGACAAATTTCTGCTATGCCAAAGGATTCGTTGTGAAGATTTGCTCCAATGGTATCAAAAACCTTTCTCATAAATGAATCTTCATTATTTCCTGATTTTAACTTAGCTAACATCTCATACCCTGGCATAGAATACCTCTCCTGAAGACTTTTTCTTAAGTTAATTAACTTCTGCACTCTCATTTTTAACTCCTCTTCAGCAAAAGGTTTGGACAGGTAAGCATCGGCTCCCAGGTCGAGTCCTGCAAGCTTGGAGGGTAAATCTGCTTTCGCCGTAAGGATGATAATGGGAATATGGCTGGTTCTGAAATCCGATTTAAGCTGTTTTACCAGAGCGTAGCCATCCATTACAGGCATCATCAGATCCGTTATAATAATATCCGGAATCGTTTCGGTGGCCCGGTCAAGACCATCCTGCCCGTCTGAAGCTACTATAATACTGTATTCTGATTCGAGGATGGAACTGACATAAGATATCATATCCCTGTTGTCTTCGACGAGTAACAGGAGGGGGAAACGCTTCTCTGTATCCATCCATGTATCAGGGAAAGTCCCAGGTGATTGAAAACTCTTTGTTTCACTGCCATCTCCCTCCTTGAAAATGAAATCTTCTGTATTTATTTTAGATGCATATTTCGTAACTGGTAACCGGACCGTAAACCTGGAACCTTCACCCACCTTGCTTTCGACCTGGATCTTTCCTCCCAGAAGATACACCAGCTCCCTGGTGATGGTAAGGCCTAACCCGGTACCCGCCTGATCTGCATCATGGTCTGTTCCTGCCTGGTAGTAGCTATCAAAAACATAAGGGATATTCTCCTCCGGTATACCTGCACCATTATCCTTTACCTTTATAAAAAATTCCTCACCCGATCTGTCCTGTTGCGTGAATGATTGCACCGCAATATCCCCACCAGGAGAAGTGAATTTAACGGCATTTGATATCAGGTTCGAGATAATGGCTCCCAGTTTGTCCCTGTCGAAGTCCATGATCATCCTGTCTGTATCAGCCGAGAAAGTTAGATTGATCCCTTTCGGGAGTGCGAGGGATTGAAAAGATTCGATCATGACCCTCATGAAATCAACGATATTTCCCTGCACCAGGTGGACAGGCATCGATCCGGCCTCAATCCTCGACAGATCCAGCATCTGATTAATCTGTTTTAGTACCTGTCTCCCGTTCCGGATGATCATTTCATGCTTCTCACTGTCCTGCCTATCCGGCCTGTTCTTTAATTGTTCAGCAGTACCAAGGATTATGGTCAGGGGAGTTCTGCATTCGTGGGATATATATGTGAAGAGCCTTGTACGGGTCTCATCCAGCTCTTTCAGCCTGGCCATTTCAGCCTCCTCCTCTCTGATCCTTGCACGGATATAGTTCACCACAAACAAAAAAATATACCCTGATATCCAGACCGCATTTACAGTGAAAAAGAGATGATTGATCTGCGGGGTCAATTCGTCCGGTATCTGCAGGAAGGGCTGAAGTATACCTGCAGCGATGATGGTCATGGAATACAATACCGCAAGGCTTAAAGTAATCCTGACTTTCTGGAAAACCACCGAAAAAACCACTGCGGCCAGTCCGACGAACACAATACCTATGGAAGTCGCAATGCCTCCAAGGAATAGAATACAGATGAAGGAAGAGAGTATTAGCAAAGCCTGGGCCATGATCCCAAACCACTCCATGTTCCTTTTCATCAAGCCAAATACCAGCGCATTGGCTGAATATAAGATCAATAGGAAAAGGCCGTAAATAACAAGGACCTGCAGCTGTAGAAAATACATGATTAGGGTCAGGCATCCCACAAAAACAACAACAACAACAGAACCCAGGACAATTGTTCTTCTTGTAATAACAGAAGGCCCTTCCGAAGTCTTTGATCTCAGAAAGATATCCAAGCGGTCTATAACATTCCCAAGGGGCATATTCCCAGGATTAATCTGGAGTTAAATGTCTGAGAACTAATACAAATAAAGATATGAAAAAAAAGGGAATAATATCTCTATTCCCTGCTCACTCAATATGCGCATTTCCGGAGGATTGGTTAGTTTTGTGTGTACGATCTCGATCAATACCACATTATATCCATTATGATGCAGCGCACCATCCAAATATCCACACCCGCCCATAACGGCCTCTATGACATCACCCGTCAGGTGGAGACCATCGTAGCGGAATCCGGCGTGCACACCGGTATGGTGAATGTTTATGTCCAGGGCGCCACAGCAGGGATTATGATCCAGGAGAACTGGGACGATTCGGTGCAGCAGGATGTGATCACCCTGCTCAATAAACTGATTCCTTCAGGTGTCTGGGAGCATGATCACCAGGATAACAACGGCGATGCCCATCTGAAAGCAGGGATCGTGGGGCCGCAGGAGACCATCCCCGTTGTGGATGGCAAACTGGGGCTCTCCACCTGGCAGAATATTTTCTTATGTGAATTTGACGGGCCCCGTAACCAGAGAAAAATTTTGGTTACCGTCACTCCTGAATGAAACGTAAAGTGCGCTTGATTTTGTCGTATCCTGCCCTTTGCAGGGGAGAATCCCGAAACATGTGCTGATACCGGCCATGGTCCAGGTTGTTCCAGTCAGATGTTGTCATTTCCAGTAGCTCCGGGTGTGGATCAAATGCCGGTTCACGATGCTGCAAAGCCTTCTTGTTCCAGGGACACACATCCTGGCAGATATCACATCCGAAGATCCGGTTGTTAAGTTTTCCCTCCAGATCACTTGAGATCTCTCCCTTGTTTTCGATGGTCTGGTAGGAGATGCATTTTTTTGCATCCAGCGTCCGGTTATCCAGAATGGCCCCGGTGGGGCATGCATCAATACATCGGGTGCAGGTTCCGCAATGATCTTCTTCCCGGAAGGTATTGTAATCCAGTTCAAGGTTCAGGATGATCTCGCCTATAAACAGGAAAGAGCCTGCACACCTGGATATGAGGCTGGAATTTTTACCGATCCATCCCAAACCGGCCCTTTGTGCCCAGCTCCGTTCCAGCACCGGGGCCGAATCAACAAAAACCCTGCCTGTGGCTCCAGAATGTAATGATTTGATATAATCAAACAGCTCATACATTCTCTCCTTCATCACCAGGTGGTAATCCCTCCCATAGGCATATTTAGACAGCACCGGGGCCTCAGGATCTGTCTGTTTCCTCTCGGTATAATAATTATAGAGCAGCGAGATTACTGTACGGGCCCCTTCCACCAGTCTGGTCGGATCGGTACGTTTTTCGAAATGGTTGGCCATATAGCCCATGCCGGCATGGTATCCCTGTTTCAGCCACTTTCCCAGCCTTTCTGTATCTTCCTTAAGCACTTCAGCCCTGGAAAATCCGCAATCGGTAAACCCCAGACGTACCGCCTCCTCCCTGATGGTCCTGGATATTTCCGGTATAGATTTTTGGTTTCCCATGAACTAAATACGCTGTACTGTGTACTGTCCACTGAGCACAATGAATTGTGCACTACAAAAATCCCAGCTCCAGTTTGGCTTCCTCGCTGAGCATCGATTTATCCCACGGTGGATCAAAAACCAGGTTAACATTTGCTTTTTCCACACCCTCTACCGACTTCACTGCATTTTCCACATCCATGATCAGCATGTCCACAAGGGGACAGTTGGGTGCGGTGAGGGTCATCGTGATATTGGCCTCTTTTTTATCGGTGTAATCTATTTCATAAATAAGCCCCAGATCATATACATTGACAGGTATTTCCGGGTCAAATACCTGCTTCAATGCCTCTACGATTTTTCCTTCTATCTCTAAAAAATCAATTGGTTCACTCATGGTCCTTATTTTTTAATTCCCTGGCCTGGTAGGCCATGGCATACAGGCGCATCTTTTTTACCATGGCCAGCAATCCGTTCGAACGTGTGGGCGAGAGGTTCTGGCTCAGCCCGATAGCATCTATAAAGGTGAGTTCATTCTCCAGAATCTCTGCCGGTGTATGTCCGTTAAGCACTTTGACCAGCAGTGCAACAATACCCTTTACGATAATAGCATCGCTGTCCGCCTGATATACCATCTTTCCATCCACCAGGTCTGCATGGAGCCATACTTTTGACTGGCAGCCATTGATCAGGTATTCAGTTGTATGATACCGGGGGTCAATGGACGGAAGCTCGTTCCCCAGTTCGATCAAGTAATTGTACCTGTCGATCCAGTCCTCAAATACTGAAAACTCATCTACAATATTCTGTTGTATATCTTTCAGGTTTGTCATGATATAAGCATGTTACGAAAGCATCGCTATGCATTTCTTAATTCCATCTATCAGCATATCAACCTCTTCCCTTGTATTATAGAACACCAGGGATGCCCGGATGGTTCCGGGAATGCCGAAATGATCCATCACCGGCTGAGTGCAGTGTGTTCCGGTGCGGACCGCTATACCCATTTTATCGAGGATCATGCCAGCATCATAGGGATGTATATTCGCCAGCAGGAAGGAGAAAACAGATATGCGTTCCTGCGCACTCCCCACCAGCGTCAACTCCCCGATCTTTTCCAACTGCTCCCTGGTGTACCTGATCAGCGCTTTTTCATATTGCACAATCTCGTTGATACCCACATTGTTCAGGTAGTCAATAGCTGCGGCAAGGCCGATGGCACCTGTAAAATTGGTGGTGCCTGCCTCAAACTTAAATGGCAATGTATTGTAAGTGGTGCCCTCCAGGGTTACCTGGTCCACCATATCGCCGCCCCCCTGGTAAGGGGGAAGGGTATCCAGCAGCGATTCTTTTCCATACAGTATCCCTGAACCGGTTGGACCGAATACCTTATGAGCCGAAAAGAGATAAAAATCGCAATCCAGTTCCCGTACATCCACCGGCCCATGCTGAATCATCTGTGCCCCGTCCAACAGAACCGGGATCCCCCTTGCATGGGCCATGCGAATCACCTCTTTTACAGGATTGATGGTTCCCAGGGAGTTGGACGCATGCACCAGTGCAACGATCCTGGTTTTTTCATTGAGCAGACTATCCAGTTCATCTGTCTTCAACTCGCCCTGTTCATTGAACGGGATCACCCTCAGGTGTGCGCCTTTTCTTTCGCACAACATTTGCCAGGGTACAATGTTGGAGTGGTGCTCCATTTCGGAAATGATAATCTCATCACCCGTTTTTACATATCTTTCTCCGAACGAGAAAGCCACAGTATTGATGGAGCCTGTTGCCCCGCTGGTGAAAATAATCTCACCGGACGAAGCGGCATTGATAAAACTTCTGACACGCTCCCTGGCAGCTTCATAACGGGCGGTCATCTGGTCACTGAGGAAATGAATGCCCCGGTGAACCGAACTGTTGTGCATTTCCTGGAGTTCCCGGACAGTATCAATGACCACCTGTGGTTTATGGGTGGTGGCGCCATTGTCGAGATAGACCAGGGGCTTGTTGTATACCCGCTGCTTCAGGATGGGAAAATCATTGCGTATTTGATCGACAGGGAAACTCATCTGCAGGTTATTCTTCGTCACAATGCATGGCACAGTTATTACACCGGGAAAGTTCGCCGCGAAGCCGCTTACCTACCAGATCTGTAATCCTGTCGCGCAGGGAAGGTTGCTTGATCTTTGAGAGTACATCCTGGGCAAAAGCATCCATCAGCATTAAACGGCTTTCGTCCCTGCTGATCCCGCGCGACTGCAAGTAAAAGAGTGCATCCTCATCCAGTTGCCCCACGGTGGCTCCGTGACTGCATTTTACATCATCGGCATAGATCTCCAGCTGCGGTTTGGTATTCATTCTGGCTGTATCGGTGAGCAGGATATTGTTGTTGGCCTGGAAAGCCTCGGTCTTCTGGGCATTGGGGTGCACATGGATCCTGCCATGAAATGCGCCGGTGGAGGCATCATCCAGCACCCCCTTGTAGTGCTGGTCGCTGGTGCAGTTCGGACTGGCATGTTCAATGACCGTATAGCTGTCCACATGTTGCAGTTTGTCAATCAGGAAGAGACCGAGTTCACGGGAAGAGGCGCCTTCCCCCTCCATTTTCACATGCAGGTTGTTCCGGACCATGCTGCCATGCAGTGTAATGTTGCCATGCTGGCAGTGGGACGCGCGCTCCTGCCTGATCCACGTATTGGTCACCTGGCACGAATTGTTATGTTCATTCTGCAACCTCAACAGATCCAGGTCCGCATGTTCTCCCACACTCACTTCAGATACAGAATTGGTAAGGAACATATGGGGAGAGAGGGTGTGGTCACAGATAATTACCTGGGCTGTTGTGTTTTTTTCAAGCACAAAAAGGTTCCTGTGATGCACCATCTGGTTCTTATCAGAGAGCAGCAGGTGGATGATCTGTACCGGTTTGTCCATCTGCACACCTTCGGGTACATAGAGAAAAATGCCATCCTGTGCAAAGGCCGTGTTCAGGGAAACAAATGCTTCCTTGTCCAGCGGGGCAATTTTCCCCAGATGAGCCGATACCAGGTCTGGATAGCGGCGAATTGCCTCCCTGAGCCCCCCTACAATAATCCCGTTGTCCAGTTCATGCAGGGCGGATTTACCGGGATGGTGGAAGACACCATTCAATACGGTTAACACATGGGCATCGAGCATGGGTACATCGCAAAGAAAAAGATCATTGTCATCGAAGGCTATCTTTCTCGGCGAGAAGTCGAATGAAAATTCACCATCAAACACCGGTTCCAGGTGTGTGTGTTTATATAACTCTGCTTTTCGCGCGGGAAAACCTGTCTTCTCAAATGACCGGATGCCCTGCTCTCTCAGATCTTTTACGAAATCAGGATCCCCATCCCCGATCTGTTCCCTGTTTGTCCGGAACAGTTCAAGATATTTCGCCGTGGTGGTCAGTGTCTCAATTGTATCTTTCATCCGGTTTCCCGTTATGCTTTCAGGTCCACCTCCTGTTTAATCCAGTCGTAACCGTGTTCTTCAAGCTCCTTTGCCAGTTTTTTATCGCCCGATTTCACAATTCGTCCCTTGTAAAGTACATGGACAAAGTCGGGTACAATATAATCAAGCAGACGCTGGTAATGAGTTATCACAATGGTTGCATTTTCCGGTGAACGCAGTTTGTTTACTCCATTGGCTACGATGCGCAGCGCATCAATATCCAGTCCGGAGTCGGTTTCATCCAGAATAGCCAGTTTAGGCTCCAGGAGCGCCATCTGGAATATCTCATTCTTCTTTTTCTCTCCCCCCGAAAATCCTTCATTCACAGAACGGTTGGTAAGGTCAGAGTTGATTTCTACCACTTTTTTCTTCTCACGCATCAGTTTCAGAAAATCACCCGCCGGCAGCGGTTTCTCGCCCCTGTACTCCCGCTTGGAGTTAATGGCTGCACGCAGGAAGTTCACCATGCTCACACCCGGGATTTCCACCGGGTATTGAAAACCAAGGAAAATTCCTGCCCTTGCCCTGTCTTCCGGGGTCAGTTCGGTCAGGTCCTTCCCTTCATATAAGATCTTTCCGTGGGTGATGTCGAAATAATTACGCCCGGCCAGTGCCGAAGCCAGTGTGCTTTTACCTGATCCGTTGGGACCCATGATGGCATGTACCTCACCGGCACGGACCGAAAGATTAATCCCTTTCAGGATCTCCTTATCTTCAATTTTTACTCTTAAATCTTTTATATCAAGCATAATTCACTCATTATTATAAAGCTTTATCCCACACTCCCCTCAAGTGTAATGGCCAGCAGCTTTTGTGCCTCTACGGCAAATTCCATGGGGAGTTTATTTAATACCTCTTTGGCATAACCATTTACGATCAGGCTGATGGCATTTTCTGTATCGATACCCCGCTGGTTACAGTAAAAGATCTGGTCCTCTCCGATCTTGGATGTGGTAGCTTCATGTTCCACTATGGCCGTTCTGTTATCCACCTCCAGGTAGGGGAAGGTATGTGCCCCGCATTTATCACCCAGTAACAGGCTGTCACACTGGGAGAAGTTGCGTGCGTATTCCGCTCCCTTCAGGACCCTGACCAGGCCCCGGTATGAATTCTGGCTCCTGCCTGCACTGATCCCTTTGGAAATAATGGTGGAACGGGTGTTTTTCCCGATATGTATCATCTTGGTACCCGTATCGGCCTGCTGGTAATTATTGGTGACGGCCACTGAATAAAACTCTCCCACAGAATTGTGTCCTTTCAGAATGCAGGAGGGGTACTTCCAGGTGATGGCCGAACCGGTCTCCACCTGGGTCCAGGATATTTTGGAGTTATCGCCTTTACAGATCCCCCGCTTGGTAACAAAGTTGTAAATACCGCCTTTACCCGCTTTATCCCCCGGATACCAGTTCTGGACGGTTGAATACTTCACCTCGGCATTCTCCATGGCCACGATCTCCACAATGGCGGCATGAAGCTGGTTCTCGTCCCGCATGGGGGCCGTGCACCCCTCCAGGTAGCTTACGTAGGTATCATCTTCCGCAATGATCAGGGTGCGTTCGAACTGTCCTGTATTGGCAGTATTGATGCGGAAATAGGTGGAAAGCTCCATGGGGCACCTTATCCCTTTCGGAATGTAGCAGAATGATCCGTCGCTGAATACTGCAGAATTGAGTGCAGCAAAGAAGTTATCGGTATAGGGTACCACCGAACCCATGTACTTTTGTACCAGGTCGGGATGATTCTTTACCGCTTCGCTGAAAGAACAGAAGATAATCCCCAGTTCCGCCAGGGTGTCCTGGAAGGTGGTTTTGACCGAAACACTGTCCATTACCGCATCAACCGCTACACCGGCCAGCTGTTTCTGCTCCTCCAGTGGTATACCCAGTCTGTTGAAGGTGTCGATCAGCTCCGGATCGACCTCATCCAGGCTCTGGTATTTGGCCTCTTTTTTGGGAGCGGCATAATAGATGATATCCTGGTAATCAATGTCCGGGATCTGCAGGTGCGCCCAGTCCGGCATGGTCATGGTCTGCCAGTGACGAAAAGCCTTCAACCTGGACTCGGTCATCCATCCGGGTTCCTCCTTCTTTGCTGAAATAAGACGAATAACATCTTCGTTCAGCCCTTTGGGGATGGTCTCGGTCTCTATCTTCGAATGGAATCCGAATTTATAATCGTTGTCCGTTACCTCATTTAATATCTTTTCCTGATCGGTCACAATAAATCACTTAATTTGATAAAGCTTTACCCCCGGCAATTGTAAATTAGATTAATTTAAAATAGAGCACAAATATACAAAAAGTTGTGTTTACATTTGTCATATGACAGCTAAGAGACTTCGAACCATAGAAGAATTAGGAGAATTTGGCCTGATCGACCATCTTACATCAGGTTTTACATGCAGGCAGGAGAGTACAAAACTGGGTGTGGGGGACGATGCCGCCGTAATTGATCATGGTACCTACTACCAGGTGATCACCACCGACCTGCTGCTGGAGGGTGTTCACTTTGACCTGGTCTATACCCCCATGAAGCACCTGGGATATAAAGCGGTAGTAGTAAATCTTTCAGATGTTTATGCCATGAATGCCGCTCCCCGCCAGATCACAGTGTCTTTGGGGATTTCAGGTAAGTTTTCTGTAGAAGCCCTGGAAGCGTTTTACAGCGGGGTAAAACTGGCCTGTGAGCGTTACAATGTAGATATGGTGGGAGGTGATACCTCGGGGTCCATGACAGGTCTGGTGATCACAGTAACGGCGCTGGGTACTGCACTGAAAGAGGAGCTGACCCTGCGGAGCGGGGCAAAGGCAAACCAGTTGATCTGTGTTACGGGAGACCTGGGTGCTGCCTACATGGGCCTGAAGATCCTGGAGCGAGAAAAACAGTTGCACGCTCAGGACCCGGAGATCCAACCGGAACTGACGGAATATAACTATGTTCTGGAACGTTTCCTGAAGCCCGAAGCCCGGATCGAAATTTTGCTGACCCTGAAAGAGGCTGGAATCAGGCCGGGGGCCATGATCGACATTTCAGACGGCCTCTCCTCTGAACTGCTGCACATATGCAAGGCTTCCGGTTACGGGTGCCAGGTGTATGATGACCGTATCCCCATTGCGGATGAGACTGTCTCAGCAGCGGCCGAGTTCAATATGGAGCCCCTGGTATCAGCCCTGCACGGGGGCGAGGATTATGAGCTGTTGTTTACGGTTCCTCTTTCCGATTATGATAAAATCACTGCCATCGATGGTATCAGCGTAATCGGCAATATGACGGAGAAGAATGGAAAGGCGCTGCTGGTGGGAGGTGATGGATCGGCCATCCCCCTTCAGGCACAAGGATGGAGTCACACCTTATCATCATCAAAATAACCGCGGATAATTCCCCTTTTGGAGCCGCGGATAAAA
Source organism: Bacteroidales bacterium (assembly GCA_024763595.1). GTDB lineage: Bacteria > Bacteroidota > Bacteroidia > Bacteroidales. Next base: position 18,659 of record JANTFK010000001.1, read on the forward strand.
AGAATGATCTCATCCCGTTCACCGGAGGCCGGCAGGTTAGCTTCCACGAACTCGATGGCATCTGAAATGTTCAATCCACGCTGATATATGATCCGGTAAATTTCCTGGATGGCATAGATGGTATTGTTATCATACCCCCTGCGCCTGAGCCCGATAGAGTTGATCCCGGTAAAAGATACCGGGTCCCTTCCGGCCAGTGCATAAGGTGGAACATCTTTTCCCACCTTGCTTCCCCCCTGGATCATTACATGAGGACCTATCCTGACAAACTGGTGGACCAGGCTCCCCGGGCTCACAATGGCCCAGTTGTCCACTTCCACCTCACCTGCCAATCCGGCATAACTGCCCATAATTACCCTGTCTTTTAATACACAGTCGTGGGCAATATGGCAATATGACATAATCATGCAGTGCGTGCCAATCACGGTCTTATTATTTGCCCGTGTGCCTTTATTGATGGTCACATATTCACGGATAATGGTATGGTCCCCGATCTCGGCTGTAGTATACTCTCCTTCATACTTCAGATCCTGTGGATCCCCGGAAATGACCGCTCCCGGAAAGACCTGAACATGTTGTCCGATCCGGGCTCCGTTCATAATCACTGCATTGGGTCCTATCCAGCTTCCGGTACCAATCACCACATCCTCCTGGATAGTTGCAAAAGGTTCTACTATTACATCTTCTGCGATACTGGCTCCGGTATGTACATTGGCGAGTTTGCTAATCATTGCTTTTCGTTTTAACGATCTGGGCCATTAACTCTCCCTCCATCACAAGCTTGTTGCCCACGAAGATCTCTGCAAACATCAGTGCAATCCCCCTCCGGATCGGTTCCAGGAGATCCATTTTCAGGATCAGCGTATCACCCGGCACGACCTTCCTTTTAAACTTTACCTTGTCAATCTTCAGAAAATAGGTGGAATAGTTTTCCGGATCCGGAACAGTCCCCAGTACCAGAATACCCCCCACCTGTGCAGCTGCCTCTATCTGCAGTACACCCGGCATTACCGGCTCATCGGGAAAATGACCCGTAAAGAAGGGTTCATTGGTGGTAACGTTCTTGATGCCTACCACAGATTTCTCATCCAGCCGGATCACTTTATCTACCATTAAAAATGGGTAACGGTGAGGAAGTCTGCGTTTTACTTCGTTGATATCGATCAATGGTTCCAGATTGGGATTATAGACCGGTACCTGCTTTTGAAGGGCTGCCTTTTTCATCACCTGTCTCAGGGCCCGGGCAAATTCATTATTGCTCTGATGGCCGGGACGTGTGGCAATGATCTTTGCTTTGAACCACCTGCCCACAAGGGCCAGGTCCCCCATCAGGTCCATCAGTTTGTGCCGTGCAGGTTCATTGGAGAACCTGAGTTCAACATTGTTCAGGATCCCCTCGGGTTGCACCTTCATATGTGGTTTGTGAAAGAGATCAGCCAGGTGATCCAGTTCCTTCTGGGATATCTTCCTGTCTACAATCACTACAGCATTGTCCACGTCACCGCCTTTGATCAGGTCGTTCTTGATCAGGTATTCCAGTTCATGCAGAAATACAAAAGTCCGGCAGGGGGCAATTTGATCCTTGAAATGTTCCAGATTATCCAGGGAAGCGTGCTGGTTGCCCAGCACTTTTGAATTGTAGTCAATCAGCACATTGATACTCTGTACTTTGTCGGGATATGCAATAATATGGATCCCCTGTTCCTGATCGTAATACTCCAACTTTTCTTTCAGTATGAAGTATTTCCGGTCGGTGGCCTGTTCAACGGTGCCTGTTTCTTCAATGGCTTTCACATAGGCAAGCGCACTTCCGTCCAGGATGGGTGCTTCCGGGCCATCCACTTCCACCAGTACGTTATCGATCCCCATACCGGCGAAGGAAGCCAGTACATGTTCTATGGTGGATATCCTGGCTCCATTCTCCTCCAGTGTGGTGCCCCTGGATGTCTGCACCACATTTTCGGCCAGGGCATTGATGACCGGTTCCCCGGGAAGGTCCATTCGTTTAAACACATAACCATGGCTGTCAGGAGCCGGTTTCAGGGTCATTTTAACATCGACGCCAGTGTGTAATCCTTTTCCTGTAAATGTAATGGGGGCCTTAAGGGTTCTCTGTTTTTCCGCCATACGTACCTATTTCATTATCTGTAAGGTTTATGAAAAAGCGCCCAAATATACAAAATTAATGGTGAACCGGATTTATGCCCGGGAAGTCAGGTCTGAAATTTTGTGTTCCAGATCAATAAGCTGGTTTCGGATCTTTGGCAGGTTTCTGAAGATCGCATAGCTTCGCTGATAGGGCCCAAATTCAAAAGCCGGGGACCCCTGGACCACAAGGCCCTCCTCTTTGATATCTTTTGAGATTCCCGACTGTGCAGCGATTTTCACCCCGCTGGCAATATGGATATGGCCGATAAGCCCTACCTGTCCCCCGAACATACAGTTACTGCCAATTTTCGTGGAACCCGATATGCCGGTCTGGGCAGCCATTACCGTATTCTCACCCACTTCCACATTATGGGCGATCATGATCAGGTTATCCAGTTTTACCCCTTTACGCAGGATGGTGGCTCCCATGGTGGCCCGGTCAATGGTCGTATTGGCCCCAATTTCCACATGATCCTCCATGATCACTTTCCCAACCTGGGGCACCTTTTCATAATTATTCTCCTGATTGGGAGCAAATCCAAACCCGTCACCACCGATGATGGCCCCAGCGTGAATAATACAACGGGCACCTATCTCACATCCTTCATAGATCTTTGCTCCTGGATGAATAATGGTGCCCTCCCCGATCTTTACATGCTCTCCAATATATACCTGTGGAAAAAGCTGTACATGATCCCCGATGGTTGCATTGTCGGAGATTACAGTGAACTCTCCAACATAGACTTGCGCACCCAGGGAGACCGATGATGCAACGGCTGCCAGTTTGCTTACCCCCTGCTTTTTGGGCTTTTGCTCCTCATACAGGCGTAGCAGGGCCCCGAATGCCTCATAAGCATTCTTTACCCTGATCAGTGTGGCGGTAATGGGTTGTTGCGGAACAAAATCCTCATTCACAATGACAATGGATGAAACTGTTGAGTAAATATATTTTTCATACTTGGGGTTGGCAAGAAAAGAGAGTGTCCCGGCCCGGCCCTCTTCTATTTTTGACACATCATGAACTGCCGCCTCCGGATTACCTTCCACCGAGCCTTTGAGCAATTCAGCAATGACCGCTGCAGTAAATTCCATACATCTGTTTTGAGGCGTTAAAACTATGACATTTCTTTAATAAAGCGTGGATAACACAGAAAATATTTCCTCACCGTTTTGGAGAGTACAGCAATATTGAGCATATCGGAAGCATCGGCAATATCACGGGTATTCCCGTTCTTATCCATGATGGTAATCCGGTCATCCATATCGCTGTAGGCAAAATTACTCACACTATCTGAAACCACCAGATAGGTTGCCTCCTCCACTGAGATCCGCAAATGGTGTGACACTTTTTTTCGCAACGACACCACCCGTTCTTTTCCAAAAGGAAGGTCGCCCAGTTCCACAGAGAAGAGGTTCCGGTTTATCAGACCATCTGAAAGCATTGACAAAATTGTGTCGGGATGGTTGCACCACACCTTGGCCGAAGCCAGAATATCCACATCATCCAGGGTTGCAAACTGCTCCAGGAAGCGGCTTTGTTGGGACGGAGCGAATTTCTCCGGCTCATATGAAAGGAAAAATGCAAGTGGTGGGGTTGCAAAGAGCTGTGTCCCCCCGGCAGTCAGGGCCTGGGCCCTTTTAAGCATCATGACCAGGAGCTGTTCTGAGCTAACCACGGTCCGGTGCAGGTAGACCTGCCAGTACATGAGGCGGCGAGCTATCAGAAATTTTTCAATGGAGTAGATCCCTTTTTCATCCACCACCAGCTGATCATTCAGCACATTCAACATTTTGATGATCCGGTCAGATCCGATCACCCCTTCGGTAACACCGGTAAAAAAGCTGTCACGCTTCAGGTAATCCAGGCGATCCATATCGAGCTGACTGGATACCAGCTGATGCAGGAACTTTTTAGGATAACGGTTGCGGAAGATCTCAATGGCCAGGCTCAATGCCCCGTTAAAAGTCTCGTTCAGCTGTTCCATATACAACAGGCTGATGGATTCATGGGAGATCTTCTCTATCAGACTGTGCTCCAGTGAATGAGAAAAAGGCCCGTGTCCGATATCATGTAACAGGATGGCAATGGTTACTGCCCTGGCCTCGTCATCAGTAATCTCGTGTCCTTTCGACCTGATCACCTCAATGGCCTGGCTCATCAGGTGCATGGCCCCCACCGAATGCTGAAAGCGGGTATGGTTGGCACCGGGATAGACAAAACTGGTGAGACCCAGTTGCCGTATCCGGCGCAAACGCTGGAAGAGTGGATGTTCAATCAGGTCGAATACCACATCATACGCGATTTTGATGAATCCGTATACAGGATCATTGATGATTTTCAGCTTATTGGTAGAGAAATCAGTCCCCATATGGGTCTTTTGTATCGTAAAATTATGGTTTTATTGCTATAATCAGGTTTGTATCAGCGAAAAAACGCCACGGATTTTGCTATATTAACGATTATTTGTAATTTTGCGCTGTCGTTAGGAGAGTTGTGTTCTAGGGGGCTTTAGTCCCCTATTTTATTAGCAGTAAGAATGATAACGGTAGAAAATATTACGCATCTGATGGACCTCTTTTTAGAGGGAACCGACGCTTTTCTGGTGGATGTAACGATCAAACCGGGAAATGCCATCCGGGTCCATGCAGATACACCGGAGGGGATCTCTGTTGACAGGTGTGCCGCTATCAGCCGTTATCTGAACGGAAAACTGGACAGGGATACGGAAGATTATTCCCTGGAGGTCTCCTCACCGGGCATCGGTGCGCCCTTTAAAGTGATGCAACAATACCGGAAGAACATTGGTCGTAGCATTGAAGTAAACTGTAACGATGGACGAAAGGCAACGGGGAAGCTTGTTTCGGTGGATAAAAATGGCATTGTCCTGGATGCTGGCCATAACCCTGAAGAATTTGGATTTGAAGAAATAAAAACAGCAAAAGCAATAATATCATTTAAATGATTCAACTGCATTAGTGATGGAGAATATTAATCTGATAGAGACATTTTCCGAGTTTAAGGAACTGAAGAATATTGACAGGGTCACCATGATGAGTGTCCTCGAGGATGTTTTCAGGGGGATGCTCCTTAAGAAATATGGTACGGATGAAAATTTTGATATCATCATTAACATCGACAAGGGAGACTTTGAGATATGGAGGAACCGTGAAGTAGTAATGGATGATGAGTTGGAAGATCCGGCTACTCAAATTACCCTCAATGAAGCCAAGAAGATTGATGAGGATTATGAAGTTGGAGAAGAAGTGACCGATGAAGTGAAACTTGGCGATTTTGGCCGCCGTGCTATTCTGGCCCTGCGTCAGAACCTCTCTGCACGCATCATGGAACTGGAGAAAAACCACCTTTACAATAAGTATAAAGACCGGATCGGAGATGTGGTCACCGGTGAAGTCTACCAGGTCTGGAAAAGGGAGATCCTGATCCTAGATGATGAGGGCAATGAACTGATTCTTCCCAAAACTGAACAGATTCCATCAGATTATTTCAGGAAAGGCGATACCATCAGGGCGGTTGTTGTAAAGGTGGATATGCGCAATGCCAATCCGCTGATCATCCTTTCGCGTACCTCTCCTGTGTTCCTGGAGCGGCTCTTTGAACTGGAGGTTCCGGAGATCTTTGACGGCCTGATCACCATTAAAAAGATTGTACGGGTCCCTGGTGAAAGGGCCAAAGTGGCAGTGGAATCGTACGATGAAAGGATTGACCCGGTCGGGGCCTGTGTTGGGATGAAGGGGTCACGGATCCATGGGATTGTGAGGGAATTGAAGAACGAAAACATCGATGTGATCAATTTTACCACCAATATTCAACTGTTTATCACCAGGGCGCTGAGTCCTGCCAAGATCTCCTCGATCAAACTGAATGATGAAGAGATGCGCGCAGAGGTTTACCTGCAGCCCAAGGAGGTTTCCCTGGCCATTGGGAAAGGTGGACTGAATATCAAGCTTGCTTCGCAACTTACAGGTTACGAGATCGATGTATACCGTGAATCGGATGAGGATGACGAAGATGTGAACCTGGAAGAATTTGCTGATGAAATTGAAGGCTGGATCCTGGATGAATTGAAAGCGATTGGATGTGATACCGCAAAATCGGTATTGAATTTAAGTGTGGAGGACCTGGTAATCAGAACAGATCTTGAAGAAGAGACCATTAAAGAACTGGTCAATGTGCTAAAAGCAGAATTTGAATAGAACCATATGGCTGAAAGAAAGGCAACAAGGTTAAGTAAGGCTGCCAGGGAGTTCAATGTGGGGATTACTACCATCGTCGAATTCCTGAGCAAGAAGGGCTTTGAAATTGATTCCAACCCCAATACAAAGATGGCACCGGAACTGTATGATCTCCTGCTGGAGGAATACAGCACCGATCTCAACGTAAAGAAGGAGTCAGAAAAGCTTACCCTGAAAAACCTCAGGGAAAGACAAGAGTCCCTTACCCTGGAAGACATCCCTGCAACGACAGATCATGAGAACGGGGAAGAGTTGCTAATTACTGACCATACAGCAGCGGCAGAAAAAGCTGTACCCGACATTGAAAAACCCGCTCCTGTCGATGAAAAAGAAGAAGCTTCCCAGGGGACCGGGCCGGCTGCCCGGAAATCCAAAGCGGTGAAGGAGAAAGAGGCAGATACAGTGTCATCTGCTCCCAAAAAGGAGACTCCGGCAGCCAAAAAGGAGAAAAAGGAGGATGCCAAACAGGAAGTTGACGGCGGTGACAACGGGCCAAAGGTGGTTGGAAAGATCGACCTGGATTCCGTAAACCAGCGGACGCGTCCGTCTAAGACCAGGAAAGCGAAAACCGGTGGCAAAAAGAAGCCTGAGGCAGCGGAGGAAGCAGCCGTTGCACCTGAAGTGACCAAAGTACCGGAAGCAACACCTGCTGCGGAGGAGAAAGAAGAGCTTATAACCGGTGCAGAGGTTGCAGAAGTTGAGGAGAAAACCAGTGCGACTGCAGTCCCGAAGACAGAAGAGCAGGAAGCACAGAAAATACCTGAGGAACCGGAACTGATCCCGACACGGGTAGAGAAGTTGAGCGGTCCCACGGTTGTGGGAAAGATTGATCTTCCGGAGAAGAAGGAGACCAGGAAAAAGCCGGTTGCTTCAAGCAAGGACAATGATCTGCACCTGGATCAGAAAAAGAAAAGAAAACGTATCAGGAAGGAGGCCGGTCCGGTCGATATTGGAAAGAATAAGGCAGGAGCCCAAAGGGAAAAAGGAGGTAAGAAACGGAAAAGGGTTTCCAGGCCCGAAGTCAACGAAGAGGATGTTCAAAAGCAGATCAAGGATACACTGGCCAAACTGACGAGCAAGGGTACCAAGTCAAAGGCATCTAAATACAGACGTGAAAAACGTGATGCGGTACAGGCAAAGTTGCAGGAGGAAAGCGATCAGCTTGCACAGCAATTGAATGTACTGCGGGTAACCGAGTTTGTTTCTGTGAATGAACTGGCCACCATGATGAATGTGCCCGCCAATGAAGTGATACAGACCTGTATGAACCTGGGACTGCTGGTTTCCATCAATCAAAGGCTGGATGCGGAGACCATGGCCCTGGTAGCAGATGAATTTGACTTCAAGGTGGAATTTGTGAGTGTGGATGTGGTGGAATCCATCAGGGATGAAGAAGATGATCCCGAGGATCTTCAACCCAGGCCTCCCATTGTTACAGTGATGGGTCATGTAGACCACGGGAAGACAAAATTACTTGATGTAATCCGGCATGCCAATGTGGTTGCGGGAGAAGCAGGAGGTATTACCCAGCACATCGGGGCCTATAGCGTGAAACTGGAAGACGGGCGCAGGATTACTTTCCTGGACACCCCCGGTCATGAAGCATTTACGGCCATGCGTGCGCGGGGGGCTCAAATAACCGATGTGGCTGTAGTTGTAGTTGCAGCCGATGACGGTGTAAAACCACAGACAGTTGAGGCCATTAACCATGCAGCAGCAGCTGGCGTTCCCATTGTTTTTGCCATAAATAAGATCGATTTGCCGGCTGCCAATCCCGAAAAGATCAAGGAAGAGCTGGCCAATATGAATTATATGGTGGAGGACTGGGGAGGTAAATACCAGTCGCAGGAGATTTCAGCCAAGGGCAATGTGAATATTGAGGAGCTTCTTGAAAAAGTGTTGCTAGAGGCCGAATTGCTTGAACTCAAGGCCAATCCTGATAAACCGGCCCGCGGAACCATCATTGAGTCCACACTTGACAGGGGAAGGGGCAATATTGCTACGATCCTGGTGGAGTCGGGTACGTTGCAGGTAGGTGATGTGGTACTGGCCGGACAATATTTTGGTCATGTTAAGGCCATGTACAATGAAAGGGGAAAAAAGATCCGGGAAGCGGGTCCTTCCACTCCGGCACTGATCCTGGGCCTGAATGGTGCTCCGCAGGCAGGTGAGAGTTTTAATGTTATGGAAACGGACAAAGAGGCCAAAGAAATTGCCAATAAGCGGGAACAGTTACAGCGCGAGCAGGAATTACGTACCACCAAACACATTACTCTGGATGAGATCGGGAGAAGGATTGCTATTGGAAACTTCCAGGAACTGAACGTGATCGTTAAGGGAGATGTGGACGGTTCCATTGAAGCACTTTCAGATGCATTGATCAAGCTTAGTACAGATGAGATTCAGGTAAACATCAAGCATAAGGCTGTCGGACAGATTTCCGAGTCGGATATCATGCTGGCAGCAGCCTCCAATGCAATTGTGATCGGTTTTCAGGTGAGACCGTCCCTGAATGCCAGGAAGCTGGCCGAGAAGGAGCAGATAGACATCCGCCTCTATTCCATCATTTATGATGCCATTGAAGAGATAAAAGCCGCCATGGAAGGTATGCTTACACCTGAGATCAAGGAGGAGATACTGGGGACACTGGAGGTTCTGGAGACCTTTAAAATAACAAGGGTGGGAACCATTGCCGGCTGTATCGTCCGGGAAGGCAAAATACGGCGTTCATCCAGGGTTCGGCTAATCCGGGACGGAATTGTCATATACAGTGGGGAGCTGGGTTCACTGAAGCGATTCAAAGATGATGTTAAAGAGGTGGTATCGGGGCTTGAATGCGGACTGAACATTGAGAACTTCAATGATATCAAGGTAGGGGATATGGTGGAAGCCTACGAGGAAACAGAGATGAAAAAGACACTCTGATCTTCTATTCCGAAATTACTATCTTAGCATACCAAAATTGTTTGGTATGTATGAGTTTATTGACGGGGAGTTTATCGAAAAAACACCTGCTCACGTAATTGTTAAAGCCGGCCCGCTGGCTTACCATATTCACATCTCACTGTTTACCTACAGTCAGATCAGCAAAATGACCGGTGGATTGCTCTATCTTCACTTTCTGGTCAGGGAAGATGCCCAGATTTTTTTTGGATTCAGCAGCAGGGAAGAGCGTGAGATCTTCAGGTTGCTGATCTCTGTTTCAGGGGTGGGTGCCAATACGGCCCGCCTCATACTTTCTTCCCTTTCGCCCGATGAAGTAATTCAATCCATACTGGCCGGGAATGTTGCTGTTTTACAGGGGATAAAAGGGATAGGCGCCAAATCGGCCCAGCGTATCATTGTGGACCTGAAAGATAAAGTCGGGAAAGGAGCAGGAATTGATGAAATATTCATTTCCAAAGACAATACCAGCCGTGAAGAAGCGTTATCTGCTTTAGTGGCACTGGGATTTCAGAAAAAAACTGTTGAGAAGATCCTGACCCGAATTTTATCAGAGCAGCCCGAACTTTCTGTGGAAGAGGTAGTGAAGGCTGCCTTGAAGTTTATGTAGTGAACCATTGGTATAACCACATATCCCTGATTGTCATAGGTTTTCTGCTGGCATTAGGCGCCAATGCCCAGGATTCAACATTGCATTACCCCTTTTCCGACAGGGGGAAATACCCCTTTTCAACATCGGGATTCAACTCCCCTCTTTATCTGAAGAATCCGTCCAATGTCCAGTCAAAGATTGTATATGACCCGTCTACAGGGAAATATATATTGTCTGAAACCATTGGAAGCTGGAACTACAGAAATCCCACCATGATGACCATGGATGAGTACCAGCAGTATGAATTCCGTCAACAGGTAAGGGATTACTGGCGGATGAAAGCCAATGGTGCTTCACTTGAACAGCAGCTCTCATTTATTCCGCCCATACAGGTGGGAGGAGAGGCATTTGACAAATTGTTCGGGTCCAACGTGATTAATATTGTCCCGTCGGGAAGCGCAGAGCTGATCTTTGGATTCAACCTGTCTAAACAGGATAATCCCAATATCAGTGAACGGCTCAGGAGTGTCCCCTCTTTTACGTTTGATGAGAAGATCATCATGAATGTGGCCGGCTCCATCGGGGATAAGATGGCCATGGATATCAGCTATAATACGGAGGCTACATTTGACTTTGAGAACCAGACCAAACTGGAATACTCCGGAAAAGAGGATGAGATCATCAAAAAGATCGAAGCGGGTAATGTGAACCTGCCACTACCCGGGTCCCTGATCAGCGGGAGCCAGAGTCTTTTCGGGCTGAAAACCGAACTGCAGTTTGGAAAGTTGCGTGTAACCAGTGTCTTTTCCCAGCAACGTGGAGAATCTTCTGTAATCAATGTGCAGGGAGGGGCACAGCTAAGTGAGTATTCCGTTACGGTAGATGAATACGATGCCAATAAACACTATTTTTTATCGGAGTATTTCCGGGATAACTACAACAGGGCCCTCTCCCGTTTACCCATCATTACCTCGGACGTGTCCATCACAAAGATCGAAGTGTGGGTAACCAACAAAACCATCAATTTCGAAAACTCAAGGAATATTATTGCTGTCAATGACCTGGGGGAGGCGAATCCCAGGGCCAATCTCTTTTCACGCGACCCGGCACAGGCTGGCGATTATCCGAGAAATGTCATTAATGATGCCTACAAACAGCTTACCGGTACTTATGCTTCCATCCGGGATATCAAAAATGCCACCGGGGATCTGGAGGATGCGGGGCTGGTACTGGGAGTCGATTTCGAAAAGGTGGAGAATGCCCGGTTGCTCTCACCCAGGGAGTATACTTTCAATGACAAACTGGGATATATCTCCCTGAACACGGCGCTTAACACGGATGAGATCCTGGCCGTGGCTTATGAATATACCTACCGTGGCCAGACCTTCCAGGTGGGGGAACTCTCCCAGTCCAGCGGTATCAGTGCTCCGTCGTCGCTCATTCTAAAATTGATAAAGCCTACCAATTTTACCCCTCACAGCTATACCTGGGACCTGATGATGAAAAACGTATATGCACTGGGGGCATACCAGGTGGGGCAGGAAGAATTTACACTGGATGTACTTTACCGTGACGATAAGACCGGGAATGCTGTTAACTACCTGCCAGATGGTAATTTGAACAAAACCATCCTGATCAGGCTCCTGAACCTGGATAACATGAACTCCCAGCGGGATCCCTATCCGGACGGTATATTCGACTTTTTGAGCGGGGTGACCATCAATCCTGCCAACGGCAGGGTATTCTTTCCCCTGCTGGAGCCTTTCGGGTCTGATCTTGAAAAGATATTGCGGGACAGCCTGGATGGGGACGTGGCGGAGCAGGCAGTGGAGAAATATGTCTTCAGGGAGTTGTATGACTCCA
>JANTFK010000002.1 GCA_024763595.1 Bacteroidales bacterium
GATCATGGAGGATTTCAAGGATATCAAAAACAACCTCACAAAAGATGCTACTGAGATAAAAAAGAATATCACCAGGGATGCCAATGATATTGTTAAAGGTGTGAAGAAAAACCTTGACGTCGATTAGTACCGGTCCGTCTACCCATGATAAAATTTTATCTGCTACTGATTTCAGGATTGCTTTTGCTGTTTATCAGTGGAAAATACCTGGTGGACAGCAGTGTGGCCATCTCCAGGTTGTTGCGTATCCCCAGGATGATCATCGGTTTGACCGTGGTTGCCTTTGGCACTTCTGCTCCCGAATTGCTGGTAAGCGTTCAGGCCGCTTTTTCAGGGTTTCCGGAAATTGCCATGGGAAATGTGGTGGGAAGTAATATTGCCAATATCCTTCTTGTACTGGCCATTACAGCACTTATTTTCCCTATTCCCGTTCCTTCCGTATCATTGAAGCGGGACTGGCCCGTTATGATGTTTGCTTCCCTGCTCCTCTTTGTTTTTACACTGAACGGATCACTTTCCCGTATGGAGGGGGTGGTATTACTGGGATTGCTGACTGCTTATTTTGTGCGCTCTGTTTTGCAGACCAGGAGATCGGAACGCCCGGATAATAATGAGGGTGCCCGCTCCCCCATGCGATGGTGGGTGGCCGGGACCATTCTTCTGGTATCTTGTGCGGGACTGGCAGCAGGAGCCCGGTTGCTGGTAGACAATGCTGCTTGTATTGCTGAGGATCTGGGTATTTCCCAGCGGGTTATCTCCATCACCATGGTAGCGGTGGGCACCAGTATACCCGAGTTGGCCACCAGTGCAATGGCTGCTTTAAAAAAGGAGACCGATATTTTAGTGGGAAATATCATTGGGTCCAATATCATGAACATTCTTTCTGTGCTTGGGTTTACCAGCATCATTCATCCCATCCGGGTGGATTCAACCATTGCCAGATTTGATATACCGTGGATGCTGGCTGTATCAGTCCTGTTTCTGTTGTTGATGTTACCGGCATCACGTTCCCGCATTACACGGTGGGAGGGGGGATTCATGATTATCATCTATCTGTTGTATATTTACTTTTTGTTTTGACACCCATGATCAGTGCTACAAATATTACCAAGTCATTTGGGACCCTGGAGGTGTTAAAGGGAATCGAGCTGGAAATTGATGTAGGCGAGGTGGTCTCTATCGTAGGACCATCCGGTGCCGGCAAAACAACATTGCTTCAGATACTCGGTACCCTCAGTAAACAGGACGGGGGTATCGTTACCATCAATGGCATTCAGACGGATCAGCTGATCAATAATCAACTGGCCCGGTTCAGGAACAGGCATATCGGATTTGTATTTCAGTTTCATCACTTGCTTCCCGAATTCAATGCACTGGAAAATGTTTGTATACCCGGGTATATTGCCCGCAGGCCAAGGAGGGAAGTGGAGGAGCGGGCGCGGGAACTGCTGGATTTCCTTGGACTGACAGGCAGGCTCGAACATAAACCATCTGAATTATCAGGAGGGGAACAGCAACGGGTTGCTGTAGCCAGGGCGCTGATTAATGACCCGGAAGTAATCCTGGCTGATGAACCATCCGGAAACCTGGATACCGAAAACAAACAGGAGCTTCACAGGCTCTTTATTACCTTACGTGACAGGTTCCGGAAAACCCTGGTTATTGTTACACATGACCGGGACCTGGCCGGAATGGCAGACCGTATCATTACCATCAGAGATGGCCGGATCATTGCGAAAGCGTGATATCTTCATCTACGAACCTGATCCCGTATGTTGCCAGCTCACTGAGAACCGGATTATAAATCCCGGGATGGATGGGTAGCTGTACGCCGGGTTCGGTGTATTTGCCTTCCAGGATCTGTCTTGCTATCATGGCCAGCGGAAGGCCCACTGTGGCTGCCATAGCGGTATTTTTTGTGTCCTGTCCGATATAGACCATGGTAGAGTATTTCTTCCTGTGCACACCTTCCAGCATATAATCAAACTGGTGCTGCATAACGATCATATCTTTATCATCAGGGTCGAGTTTCCATTTTTTTTCCAGGATCTTCTGAAGGATCTTGGCGGGGGTAAGTCCCGGTTCACCAATCACGGTATTGTCAAATATTCCCAGCCATTTCAGCCGTTCCATCATTTCTGAATCTTCGTCAAATCCAAGGTACCTGGCCAGCTTTGTCTCAACGGGAATATTGATACAGTATGCCATGAAACTGTTGATGAATTCACGGTAAGTCATCTGTTCTGTATTCTCCATTACAAAGGTGTCATCTGTGGCACCCAGCTGGACAAAAATATCCCATGCTTCACAGAAGCCGGGACGCCGGATGGTTCCCCTGAACATGGTTTTCAGGTTGTGAAGGCCATAGGTTTCACGGTATGTCAGTGAATCCCTGTTACCATACACCTCAAAAGTTCCCAGTTCAGGCACCTGAATGGTCTCTATACGGCTGAATACTTTGTGATAGGGGATATACTTGAATTTCCCGTTGTGCAGGAACCTTGCTCCTTCTTTTCCGGCCAGTACAACATTCCGGGGGTTCCAGGTAAATTTATAGTGCCATGGATTGTTTTCAAAGCCCGGAGCCACCAGTCCGCCTGTACTGGATTCGAACGCCAGCAATTCTCCACCCGCAGTTTTGATCTCGCTGATCGATTTCATGGCCGACATATGATCGATACCGGGATCCACCCCGCATTCATTCATCAGGACGATCCCCTTCTTTCGGGCAGCATTGTCCATGGCTTGGATCTCAGATGAAAGGTAGGAGGCAGTTACCATGTTCTTACCGATCTTCACACAGGTTTCTGCAACCAGGTGGTGCATTCTGGCGGGCAGTAAGCTGATCACGATATCTGCCCGTGAAATCTCTTTTGTTAGCTGCTCCGGCTCATACACATCAAACATAAAGGCTTTTCCCCGGGGGTGATTCCCAACTTTGGAACGTGCACTTTCCAGCCTGATATCTCCTACACGTACCTGCCACCGGTCCGTTGCGTGATCCAACATGTATTTGATCAGGTTGGTAGAGGATAGTCCTGCTCCCAGGATGAGGATGGTCTGCATGGCAATGAGATTTGAGAGCTAAAGATAATAATCCATTCTGTCAACCTTTAGTTGCCAGTAATAATATACAACATAACCAGGATCCTATTTACCTAACTGGGCTTTCAGTATCCGGGCCACATACTTGCCAATGATATCAAACTCCAGATTAACAACGGAACCTGCTTTGATCTGATGAAAGTTTGTTACTTCATAAGTGAAAGGAATAATAGCCACCTGAAAAGCATCTTCCCGGGAATTAACTACGGTGAGACTTACACCATTGACTGCAACAGAACCCTTTTCCACGGTCATATGTTCCTCTCCTGCTGGTTCATACCGGAAGGTAAAGTACCAGCTGCCCGCTGCTTCTGTCACCTCTGTACAGGTGGCTGTCAGGTCTACGTGTCCCTGTACCATATGTCCGTCCAGCCTCGCATCAAGGCGTGTGCTTCGCTCCAGGTTCACTTTGTCGCCCACCTGCAATAACCCAAGGTTTGATTTCAGCAGTGTCTCCTGTATGGCCGTCACAGTATAGGTATCTTCTTCGATACGGACAACTGTCAGGCAAACACCGTTATGAGAAATACTCTGATCAATTTTAAGCTCAGCAGTAAAAGAACACTGCATGGTAATGTGCAGGTTCTCCTGCTCCTTTTTAAGCCGGACAACAGTAGCGGCCTCTTCTACAATCCCGGAAAACATAAACAAATATTCAGATAAATAAACAATTCAGATACAGACAGGTTAAACTATGCAAGGTCGAAAGCCTTTTTAAAAGTTTCTACAAAGTCCAGTTTTTCCCAGGTAAACAGTTCAACTTCAAGCTCCACGTCATCCCAGTACTGGGAGCGAAAAGTTTTTTTCACGGTTTGCGGGGTCCGGCCCATATGCCCATAGGAAGCAGTTTCCCTGTAGATGGGGTTGCGTAACTTCAGCTGTTTTTCAATGGCTGCCGGTCTCAGATCATACAGCGATTTCACTTTCCGGGCTATTTCACCGTCAGTGAGATCCACCCGGGATGTCCCGAATGTATTCACAAATACACCGATGGGTTCCACTACACCAATGGCATAGGAGAGTTGAACAAGTACCTCATCAGCGACTCCTGCGGCCACAAGGTTTTTGGCAATGTGACGGGCAGCGTAAGCGGCAGAACGGTCTACTTTTGAAGGATCCTTTCCTGAAAAAGCACCACCTCCATGGGCTCCTTTTCCTCCATATGTGTCAACAATGATCTTCCGGCCGGTGAGCCCGGTGTCACCATGGGGACCCCCGATCACAAATTTTCCCGTTGGATTTACATGCAGGATCATATCATCTGTAAAAAGTTCTTTTAAGCGGTCAGGCAACTGATCTGCGATCCGCGGGATCAGGATCTCTTTCACATCCCTGCGAATTTTATCCAGCATGCGTTTATCATCGGTGTCAAATTCGTCATGCTGGGTGGAGAGAACGATGGTATGGATTCTGACAGGTGTACCATTATCCTCGTACTCTATGGTGACCTGTGATTTGGAATCGGGACGCAGGTAGGTCATAACCTTTTTCTCCCTGCGGATGGCAGCCAGTTCTTGAAGCAACCTGTGGCTGATCTCCAGTGGTAATGGCATATATTCATCCGTTTCATTTATGGCATAACCGAACATCATTCCCTGATCGCCGGCACCCTGGTCCATGGGGTCCCCACGGTCCACACCACGGTTGATATCCGGACTTTGTTCGTGAATGATTGTCATAACACCGCAGGAGTCACATTCAAACTGGTATGCACTTTCCGTATAGCCAATATTGCAGATTACCTCCCTGGCTACTTTCTGCACATCAATGTATGTAGAGGTCCGGACCTCCCCGGCAAGAATTACCTGTCCGGTGGTTACCAGGGTTTCGCAGGCTACTTTGGATTGCGGATCAAAAGCCAGAAATTCATCCAGCAGTGCGTCTGAGATCTGATCCGCTATCTTGTCAGGATGTCCTTCAGAAACAGATTCGGACGTAAATAAATATGCCATCTTAATGTGATTTCTATTGCATGGAAAAGCAGCGGTTATTACGCTGCTTTGAAAATCAGTTATGTGTCGTGCCGGTTAATTGCAACCGGGAATATTATTCATTTTCTTTTCAGCTTTTGAAAGAAATGGTTCTTCCACAACTTTATGCAGGGCTTCGCAGGCCTTTTCGTACTCAACACTATTTTGATAAGCATGACCCAGCTGTAAGTTTATGGCTGATTGCCAGACGGGATCTGTTTCATACTGAAGGGCCTTCAGGGCATATTCAATGGCCTTGTCATACTCGATCATTTTATTATTTACCAGCGCCAAATGATAGAGAGCTCTTGGATTTTCAGGATTGGCTGCCAGTGCATTTTCACAGGCTTCGATTACATATGTGTAATCATTTTCCTCAGGATCCACCCCCTCCATCTCTTCGGTGATAAACTTATTATAATAGGAATCTATTTTAACATTGATCAGTTTGATGGTCTTTTCATCATTTCTGGCAACGGCTCCCTCTTTGGCTACTGAGAACTCTTCCAGCATCATGTCCGGATCATCCTGGTCCAGGTAGATGATACCTTTGGCCAGGTGGGCCTTATACAAATTTGCATTCATGGCCAGGGCCTTATCGAAATATCCGATGGCCTCATCATATGCTTTATTCTTATATTGATGCTGTCCCTCTCTCATATAGGATTGAAGCAGGTATTTGCCGGCTTTTTGCCGGATCTCTTCATTATTATTGTACAGGTTACAAGACTCAATGGTCTTTTCCAGATTAGGGATGGCATTGTCAAATTGTTTGCGTTTTATAAACAACATAGCCTGACGGTAATAGGCCGATGGTATCTGTTTCTCCGCTTTATCTTTTATTTCATTTGCTTCATCGCCGACTTTTTCAGCCATGACCAGCACCTGATTGAAATGTTCGATAGAAACGTCATATTCCTGATTATTGAGTTTCTCAACACCTGTATTGAATTCATTGATCACCTCTGTCAGGGTTTGAGCAGACAATGAGCCTGCGAGAAGCATACCTCCAAAAATTGCTATCAGTCGTAATTTCATAGGGTAAACAATTAGTTAATAAAAATTAATCGGTAAATATATAAATAATGTAAACAAATACAATGCCATTTTCAATGCAGTCCATCTAAATAATAATCAGTTGGTTAAAGGCTTGTCATTTCCCGGAACACATCTTCAAGGCTTTTTTTCCTGAGTGATAGGGAAATTATTGTAAGTCCTTGATTAACAGAAAAATTAAATATGTCTGCTCGGATATCACGGGAATCACTGATTTCAAGCAGGAACTGGTTACCTCCAATAGCTTTAATGTTGCTGATATAACTTAACTTTTTCCAGATATCCGGATCCACAGCATGCTCAACCTCGATATGGATCGTTTGAATGTTGCTGTAACCTTTTTCACTCAGCATGTCGGCCTTCTCATCTGCCACGATCCTTCCATGGTGGATGATAATCACCCTGTCGCATATAGCTTCCACTTCCTGAAGAATATGGGTGGAAAGCAGGATGGTCTTTTCTTTGCCGATGGCAGCAATCAGGTTCCGGATCTCGATCAGCTGATTGGGATCGAGCCCTGACGTAGGCTCATCCAGGATCAGAATATCGGGGTTGTGTATCAGTGCCTGGGCCAGACCCACGCGTTGCCGGTACCCTTTTGAAAGTGCACCGATCTTCTTGTGTGCTTCCGGTGATAGTCCTGTCAGGGCAATGACATGCTCTACCTTTTCCCTGACCTGCTGTGCCCTGAACGTATAAAAACCCGCCACATGTTGTAGGTATTCTCGAATATAGAGCTCAGAATAGAGTGGATTGTGCTCGGGAAGATAGCCGATCATCCTGCGAATTTCCATGGGGTTTTCCAGGGCGGGCAGATCGCTGATCATGACAGATCCGTCATCCGGCGGGATGGTGCCGGTTATGATTTTCATGGTGGTGGACTTACCCGCACCATTGGGCCCGATAAAACCGACAACTTCACCGGTTGAGACTGAAAATGAAACGTGGTTTACGGCCAGTTGGGACCCGTAGCGTTTGGAAATATCCTTTACCTTGATGGACATGATGAAGTACAACCAATACCTATCCGTACATGAACTGGCCCACTTTGGCGAAGTTGGATTTGGGATTCACGCACATTACCGGGATCTTTTCGCTGTTGGACAGCAAATACTGCTCTTTGGCGCCAAAAATATAATCAACTTTGGTAATATGTTTGGTCGTGGTGATCAGAATCATGTCTGCCTTGATCTTTCTGGAGAATGCAAGCAGCTCTTTCTGAAAAATAGCAGCACCCGGTTTAGATGCACTGTGTATCTCATATTCAATGTTATTCTGAATCAGGAACCGGATCGCAAAATTGAGGTTCACATTCATTTTTTTCTGAAGGGCTTTATCGGCAGACGGGTATTTATAGAGGTGGATCTTTGAATTCAGATATTTACCCAGGAAAATGGCCCATTGAAGTTTCTCTTTGTTTTCCGATTTAAAATCAATGGGGAACACGATATCTGTATACCGTTCTTTGGCGGGTGGTTCATTTTGTACTACGATAAAGGGAACCGATGATCCGGCAATCACCCTCAGTGCCCAGCTTCCAAACAGCTTTTGACCTCCTTTCATTCCGTGGGTACCCATGATAACAAGATTGATATTATTTGCTTCATCAGAGGCGAAGTCAGAGATTTCGTTAAAAATCTTGCCCTGGCGCAGTACATAACCCACATCTTCACCAAAATCCTTTTGAATCTCTTCTACATTTTTCCCGATTTTTTTTCTGGCTGTTTCCTCTTCTGATGGATCGTTCACAACGTGAAAAAGTATGATGTTATTTTTCACGATGTGAGCCATTTTTATGGCATGCTTCAGTGCACTGTAGGACACAGCAGAAAAATCCCACGTCACCATGATGGATTTCTTCTCTTGCTCCATGTTTATCTAGTTTGATAACCGGGTAAAAATAGTTGATTCTTTTTAGATTATAAAGTTAATGATTGGAAATTGATAAAATTGTACTTTTGTAGCTTGTAAAATGAGCATGGTTTATGAAGAGATCGACGGTTAAAATGTTATTGGCATCCCGGGAACTGGACCATGAAGTATTGTTAAAGGGTTGGGTCAGAACAAGAAGGGGCAACAACCAGGTGGCATTTATTGCGGTAAATGACGGAACAGTTATTCACAGTATTCAGGTGGTAGCAGATCTTGACGCTTTTCCTGAAGCGTTGATGAAAAGGGTCACAACAGGTTCCAGTATCAGTGTGACAGGCAAGCTGGTGGCTTCACAGGGTAAGGGGCAGCGCGTTGAAATCCTGGCCCGGGAATTAATTGTCCTGGGTGATGCTGATCCGGAAGAGTATCCTTTGCAGAAGAAGGGTCACTCATTTGAGTTCCTCCGGGAGATTGCACATCTCAGGTTCAGGACCAATACTTTCGGTGCCGTTTTCCGGATCAGGCACTCACTGGCTTTTGCTATCCATAAATATTTTAACGACCGTGGGTTCTTTTACCTGCATACCCCCATAATTACAGCTTCAGATGCAGAGGGTGCCGGTGCCATGTTTAAGGTAACAACCCTTGATCTGAATGAACCACCCAGAAATGATAGTGGCGCGATAGACTTTACACAGGATTTTTTTGGCCGTCCCACCAATCTTACCGTTTCGGGACAGCTGGAAGGGGAACTGGGTGCATTGGCCCTTTCTTCCATTTATACCTTTGGCCCGACTTTTCGTGCAGAAAATTCCAATACCCCCAGGCATGTGGCAGAATTCTGGATGATCGAACCGGAAATGGCTTTTTATGACATTCATGATAATATGGACCTGGCCGAGGATTTTTTGAAATACCTGATCAAATATACCCTGGAACATTGCCAGGATGACCTGGAGTTCCTAAACAAAATGGTGGATAAAGGGTTGATGGAAAGGCTGAGGTTTGTGCTGGAGCATCCTTTTGAGCGAATGAATTATACTGCGGCCATCCATATCCTGAAGCAGTCAGGGGCTAAATTTGAGTTCCCGGTAGCATGGGGATCGGACCTGCAGGCGGAACATGAGCGTTACCTGGTGGAGAAGCATTTTAAACGTCCGGTAATCCTTACAGACTATCCCGCTGAGATCAAGGCATTCTATATGAAACAGAATGACGATGGAAAAACTGTCAGGGCCATGGATGTCCTTTTCCCCATGATCGGTGAGATCATAGGCGGGTCGCAAAGGGAAGAGGAGCTGGGAAAGATGCAGCAAAGGATGAAAGAAATGAACATTCCTGAGGATGAATTGTGGTGGTACCTGGAAACGCGTAAATTTGGTACGGTTGAACACAGTGGATTTGGATTAGGTTTTGAACGATTAATTATGTTTATTACCGGAATGAGTAATATACGGGATGTGATCCCGTTCCCCCGTACCCCAAAAAGTGCGGAATTTTAGTGCCAGGCAAATGCTTAAACAAAGACTTCAGCAAAAACTGTTACAAAAGCTTTCTCCGCAGCAGATCCAAATGATAAAGCTGCTGGAGATACCAGCTGTTCATCTTGAACAAAGGATCAAAAAGGAGCTGGAGGAAAACCCGGTGCTGGAAGAGGGAAGTGAAGAGAGCCTGTATGATGAGCAGGAAAATACGAAAGATGACCAGGCGGGAGATCAGCAGGATGAGTTTTCGCTGGAGGACTATATACAGGATGATGATATTCCCAGTTACAGGTTGAATACGCAAAATTATTCTGCAGATGAAAAGCGGGAGGAGATCCCTTTTTCACTGGGCAATACTTTTCGTGACCAGTTAAAAGGCCAGCTTGGATTAAGGAAGCTTACTGAAGATCAGGAAGTGCTGGCTGAATATATTCTGGGGAACATAGATGATGATGGATATCTGAGAAGGGAACTGGAGGCCATTGCCGATGACCTGGCTTTCTCGGTGGGATTGGAGGTATCGTATGAATCATTACATGCGGTATTGATGATTATCCAGGATCTGGATCCAGCCGGGGTGGGAGCCAGAAACCTTCAGGAATGCCTGATGCTTCAAATTGAAAGAAAAAATCTGACAGATCCGGTAATCAGCCTGGCACATACCATTCTGAAGAACCATTTTGATGCGTTCACCAGCAAGCATTATGATAAGATCATCCAGCGGCTCAATATTAAGGAAGAGGAGCTGAAACTGGCTCTGGAGGAGATTCTCAGGTTAAATCCGAAGCCGGGAGGAGCCATGGGGGATTCACAGGTTAAATCTTTCCATCATATCGTACCCGATTTCATTCTGGAGGAGAATGAGGGGGCCCTGCAACTATACCTGAATTCAAATAATGTTCCTGAACTGAGGGTAAGCAAGACATATGCCGATATGTTTGAAAGTTACAGTGCCAACAAAGCTTCCGCCAGCAAGGATGCAAAAGATGCCATTACTTTTGTAAAACAGAAACTTGATTCTGCAAAATGGTTTATCGATGCCATCCGGCAACGGCAGAATACCATGATGCTTACCATGAATGCCATACTTGAATATCAGGAGGCTTATTTTTATGAAGGGGATGAGACTAAATTGCGTCCCATGATTCTCAAAGATATAGCCGATATGACAGGTCTGGATATATCTACCATCTCCAGGGTGGTGAACAGTAAATATATACAGACACATTTTGGGATCTTTCCATTGAAGTATTTCTTTTCGGAGGGGATGCAAACAGATAGCGGAGAAGAGGTCTCCACCAGGGAGATCAAGAAGATTCTTCAGGATTGCATCACCAATGAAGATAAAAGGAAACCTCTGACAGACGATCGCTTATCGGCGATCCTGAATGAAAAGGGTTATCCGATTGCCAGGAGAACCGTAGCCAAATACAGGGAACAGCTGGGATTGCCCGTGGCCAGGTTACGAAAAGAGCTTTAACCGAAACAGATGAAAAAAGCAGCCTCCCTGTTATCCTATCTTTTCCACCCTTTGCTGATGCCCTCTGTTGGTTTATGGTTGTTGCTCAATTCAGGGACCTATATTGCTTTACTGGATCCGGCAGCCAAACGGGCAATCATGTTTGTGATGGCACTGGGAACACTACTCTTCCCTTTGATGATGATGCCTGTTCTCTATTACCGTAAACTGATGTCCCGTGCACAGCAATCCTCCGGTGAGGAACAACTTCTCCTGCATTTTATCATCCTGATACTCTATATTTTTACCACTGTCTATTTCATGCGGCTTCCGCTGAACAGGACCATTCAGGCCTATGTACTATCTGTGGCACTAACCCTGTTTACGATCCTTGTGGTCAATTTCCGGTTCAGGATTTGTTACCATTCCGCTGCACTGGGAGGATTGGCCGGATTGATTATCGGGTTGATCCTGCGATTTGAGACACCGTTGGAGGGGATGTTGATCCTTGTTTTCCTGGCGGGGGGAGTGACCGGCAGCGCCAGGTTGCTTACGGGCACCCGGCAGCCTGGCGGGGTGTATGCCGGTTATGTTATTGGTTTTGTGGTGGTGCTGATTACTTTGCTGGTGTATTGACGGACTCCATCTTGTCGGTCTCATCCAGGAGTACATTTAATTTGATCAGTACCTCGTTGTATACCTCGTCCAGCAAAGATGGATATCTGCTGTACAACGCCATGGTGGTATCAAACATTTCGTGGGTGACATGATATTTTTCCAGGATGGGTGAGAGCAGGTCAATGGAGTCAGCTTCAAACTGATGGGAAAATTTCCTGTCATTGGTTACCCCATCGGCCAGATGAAGGTCCACCAACATGTCCACCAGCACATCCCGCTCGACAAATTCATCACCACTGATGCGCTTCTTCTCTATACATCCCGGTGACAGAATCATAAAAATGGTTAACGCGATAAGAGAGCGAAACAGCATGGTATTTATTTGATATCATTAAAACGGTATCCGATCATGAGTTCATGTGTCCCGGTATTATATTTTCGGAGCGATGTGATGCCAATGTCGTAGGCGTAGCCAAAATAGAGCATCTCTTCAAAACTGTACCCGATCAGGATACTGATAGCTTCACTGTAACGGTAAGATATAGCACCCCAGATGATCCTTTTCCATTCGGCCCTGGCAGTAATATCGAAACTCAGTTCCCTGGGAGCCGTTCCCTTGATCATCACTGACGGTTCAATCATCCAGTCCTGGTCGACCCGGAATTTATAAGCTCCGATCAGGTTGATATGTGTTTTTAAGCGGTTCAGTCCGTTTTTGTTATCAAATATCATTAAGTTATTGTTCAAAAGCTGGGCGGCTGATAGGCCTACATAGAAATCCTTAGCATAGAGGTATGCTCCGATCCCTGCATCCGGCAGGTAAGAAGTACTGATTACCTGCAGGAGTGCAGGATCTGAAACATCCCGGGGATTCAGCTGGGTTCCGTCGATACGGTATTGCATCATGCTGGCAGAGATCCCCATGGAAAGTCTCATCTCACCGCTAAGGGCAATATTGTAGGCATAGGATCCTGTAAATCCTGTCCGGCTTGTGGGTCCGGTCACATCATTATATATATAGAACCCATATCCCATATCCTGGTTGCGGGCAGGGCCATAGTAAGAAATGGAATTGGTCATGGGAGGATCCATCAGTCCCACCCACTGGAACCGGTGATTGGTCCTGATCTGAAAATAGTCCTGAACACCTGCCACTGCCGGGTTAATCACAAAATCATTGAACATATACTGTGTGTACTGGGGCATTTGCTGTGCCACCAATCCCATAGATCCGGATAACAGGACTGCTAAAAGGGTATATCTTATTCTCTTCATGCTACCTGATTATGGTTACGTGTCCGGTTATGGGTTTCATGCCGCTTTCAGGAATAATTACATAGTAATAGGTGCCGACCGGGGCTTCCGTTCCCCTGGTAGTCCCATCCCACCTGCTCGAACTGTCATAACCTTTGGTTGAGAAGAACAGGTCCCCCCAGCGGCTGTATATCTCCACGATCATCTCCGGAAATAGCTCAGCATGTTCAATTTCAAAATAGTCGTTGATCCCATCCCCGTTGGGTGAGAAAACATTGTAAATCTCCAGGTTCTCCAGCACATCTATATAGATGGAATCTATCTCTTCACAACCATACAGGTTAAGTCCGTACACGTACAACCAGGCCGATTCGTACAGTGTGGCAACGGGATCTGGGATCTGACTGTTGTCGAGCCCGGTGGCAGGTTCCCACCTGTATTCAGTAAATGGGCCCCCTGTGGCTTCCAGTTGATTGGATCCCCCGGAAAGCATGGTGGTATCACCGGTGATATGCATACCCACCTGAGGGAAGAGTGATATTGTGACAGAGTCCTTGTCATAACACCCGTAAGGGCTGACATTCTCTGTAATCGTAAGTTGAAATGTGACTGTTCCGGTGATGCTGCGTGTCATTGGACTGACTGTATCGGGATTGATTAACAGATCAGAAGGAGTCCAGGAAGGTGTATGGCTTCCCTGACCGTTTAACCGGATGGAATCGCCGAAACAGATCGTGGTATCTTCTCCGGCATAGGCATTGATATAGATATAGCTTCCCACCGTTATAGAATCTGTATGCATACAGTTGTTTTCATCCGTAACTGTTAACAGATAGGAACCCGCCACAATGCCGGACCGGTCCTCCTCCGTGCTGCCATCTCCCCACAGGTAGGTGTAAGAGCCCGTTCCTCCTGTAACAGTGATATCAATTGCGCCGGTTTTACTGAATGCATTACATTCGGCATCCTTAACCACGCTTGATATCAGGATCTCCGTTGGTTCGGTTATGGTTACAGAATCAGTAAAATACTTGCCCGAAGTATCCCTGGCCACCAGGTAATAAATTCCCTCGAAGAGGCTACTGAAGATTGCTTCCTGCACAAAATTTACACCACTGTCGATTGAATACTCTACAGTTCCCTCTGCATTCTGTGGCTGGAATTCAATGATACCGTCATGCTCTCCAAAACAGCTGACCTGTGTTACCTGTACGATCACAGCGAGCGGGGGCCGGGCCAGGATGTCGACCCCCTCCCGGTAAGAACAGTCATGGGTGTCCCTTATCACAACCGGGTAGAGGCCGGCTGTCAGCCCGGTGTAAATGGTATCGGTTGTAAATGTTCCCGTATCCCCTGTTATGGAGTAGAGGTAGGGAGGAGATCCGCCCCTGGTACCTGCAATGGTGATCGAACCCGGGTTACCCTGTAGTGCATCTGTTTTCGTGATCGTTGCTGTTATTGCTTCCGGTTCCAGAATAGTTTCTGTTGTGGTCAGCAGGCATTCTGTTTCATCCCTCAAATAGATGGTGTATAATCCTGCAACAAGATTGCTGAAGGTCCCGGATGACTGAAAGAGCATGCCATCCAGTGAGTATTCCAGGTTGCCTGTACCACCGCTTCCCGTTGCCATAATCATACCTGTAGAATCTCCGGCACAGGTTGAAATGTTTGTAGTTATCACCGATAGATTAAGCTCAGGAGGCTCGGCTATGTTGAATGATCCGCCGTTTACCACACATAGATTGGCATCCATAACGGAAACTTCATAAATGCCGGTCGCGAGTCCTTCAAAGAGGGAATCGGCCGACCAGGTAACCTGGTTGTCAATGGAGTACTGGTAGGGAGGTATGCCCCCTGAAACGAAAATACCAAGGCTTCCGTCGCTTTCCCCGTAGCAGCTCAGGTCTTGTTGAATGACAGAGTCTATCAACAACTGAGGGGGTTCGGTAATCCATAACTGGGATGATACTACCGGACCGCATCCCTGGCTGTCGTCGACCGATACAGTATAGCTACCGGCACCCAATCCGTTGAAAATGCCGGTATTGTTTGAAATGGCCCCCGGATCCAGTGTATAGGAGAGGGGTGCTGTGCCTCCTACGGCAGTTACTTCTATGGTACCTTCATTTACCCCGGAACAGGATATGTCTGTACTGTTTTCAGACTGGACGGTAATGGGTAATGGTTCTGAAACTGAAAAGAGCGTATCGAAGGTACAGCCGTTGTCATCCCGCAGGGAGATGGAATGATCTCCTGCCGTGAGGCCGTTGAAGGTCCCACTGCCCTGGGGAGCTCCGCCATCCAGTGAGAAGGTGATGGACCCGGTTCCTCCCGAAGCGGCTACTGTTACCGACCCGGTAGCATCCCCGGGACATCCCGTTACATCGGTAACGGCTATATTGTCCACCAGCAGCAACGGAGGATCAGCAATCGTAACCAGGTTGAAAAACATAAAGCTACAACTGTTCTGATCGATGACATTTAAAGTATAGGTACCGGCTCCCAGGCCAGTGGGATCTTCATCGGTTGATACAAGCTCCCCCGAACTGTTGCTCCAGGAAAAACCGTAAGGCGGAGTTCCACCGGTTACACTGATCTCAATGGAACCGTTGGTCTCTCCGTTACAAAGTACATCCTGGTATGCATCAACTGTGACCGAAACGGATGATGGTGCAACGATGGTCTCCAGATCCGGGAAAGCGGTTATACAGCCATTCCCGTCGGTAATGGTGAGGCTGTAGCTACCCGCTTCAAGGCCACTGATATCTTCCTGGGTGGAGCTGAATCCCGAAGGACCGGTCCAGGCGAATGAATATGGAGGGGTACCACCGGTCACTGTTATATCAATGGCCCCGTTAGGCAATCCACCACAGGAGATATCGGTTTTGACCGGGGTTACCTGGATCGCATCCGGCTCAAGAATGGTTACAATATTTGAGAAGGGCACAATGCAATTGTTGGCATCGGTGATGGTTACACTGTAATCACCTGCTTCCAGGTTACTGATATCTTCGGTGACAGCTGTAAACCCGGAAGGGCCCGTCCAGGCTATAACATAGCCCGGCGTTCCACCCGAGACCGTGAGATCAGCAGATCCGTTACCGGCCCCGTTACAATCAATATCCACAGAAGTGGCTGATGCGGTAATGGATGTGGGTTCATTGACCGGCTGGGCAGGCATGGCCTGTACACATCCAAGGAGATCGGTTACCGTCAGCATATAGGATCCGGGAGCCAAATCCGTAACATCTTCGGTGGCAGCAGTAAATCCGGAGGGACCCGTCCAGTTGAAGGTATAAGATGGGGTGCCACCTGAAACAGTAGCATCAATGGCTCCGTTGTCTGCACCATGGCACGATACATCGGTGATCGTAAAAGTTGCCACAATAGCTGCATTCTCTGCGACAGTGGCCAGATCCGTATAATTCCGGGAACATCCGTTATCATCGGTTATGACCAGGGAATAGGTTCCCTGTGCCAGGTCAGCAATATCTTCTGTGGTTGCTGCAAACCCGCCGGTACCGTTCCATGCAAATGTGTAGGGAGGTGTACCCCCCGATGGCGTAATATTGATGGCCCCTGTACTCTCCCCGTGGCAGTCCACATTGACAACATTGTCCAGATTTACAACAAGATCATCAGGTTCATTTATGGTGACCAGGTCATTGTAATCATATGTGCATCCATTGCTGTCGGTGATTGTAAGATCATAGGTATCGGCCACCAGATCGACCGGATCCTCTGATCCGGAAGTGTGACCCGTAGCGTCACCGCTCCAGCTGAATGTATAGGGAGGCACTCCGCCTTCCACAGTGACGGAGGCGGAACCATCATTACCTCCAAAACAGGATAAATCTGTGGTCCCGTCCAGCACCAGGTTAAGCAGCGGTGGCTCGGTTATGGTCAGCAGGTTGGTGAAGAGCTGATTACATCCCCTGGAGTCGGTGATGGTGAGTGAATAGATATCAGCCGGCATGTCAACCGGATCTTCATCGGTGGAGAAATAACCGGATAAAGCACCTGACCATGCAAAAATGTACGGAGGCGTTCCACCCCCGGGTGTGATACTGGCAGCACCGTCTGTTCCGCCCGGACAGGTAACATCGGTGGTCCCGTTCACAATGACATTCAGGGGGAGTGGTTCATGGATGGTGGCAAAAGAGACAAAGGTTTTCGAACATCCATTGGCATCTCCCAGTGTAAAATCATAGATATCAGCTACCAGGTTAACCGGGTCCTCTTCGTTTGAAACCGGACCGTTGTGCTGACCTGTCCAAGTGTAGGTATACCCGCCTGCGCCGCCACCTACCGTGATCGTTGCTGTACCGTCATCTCCACCGTTGCAGGTGACATCGGTGGTGCTGTTCAGGACAGCTGTCAGTTCGGGGGCTTGCTTAATGTGGATCGGACCCTCGCTGCCGGAACACATATTTACATCATACACTGTAACAAAATAGGCCCCGACAGCCAGACCTGTAACATCTTCACTGGAGGAGGAAAATCCCCCTGGTCCGCTCCAGTCATAGGTGTATCCCGACCCTGTTCCCCCGGAAGGGGTGATTGCAATGGACCCGGTGTGTTCCCCGTTGCAGATAATATCCGTTACATCGTCTACCGTGATGGAAACAGGTGCCGGATTGGTGATGGTCAGCACCGGAGTCACATCGGTAGTGGGACATCCCTCTTTATCGCTGACGGTTACTGTATAACTACCCTCCGGCAGGCCTGAAAAAAATCCTGTTTCATTGACCTGGTTAACGGGCCCTGCCATGTCGAAAATATAGTTGACCCCTTCTCCTGTGGCAGTGACCGTGATGGTTCCGTCACCGTCATTGTTACAGGTGATATCAGTGGCAATGGCAGATGTGATGGCTATGGGGTTTGGCCCGTCAATGGTTGTAAATGCAATATCACCCTGTTTAATGGCACTGGCATCTGAAACAATGACCCAGTAATTGGTATACTTGTCATGGCCGGTAAATGTAAAGGTCTGTGCTGCTATGGGACCTGCACTTTCCACGGGAATAGCCCCTTTGGAAAGCAGATAATTATAGGGCGGCGTCCCACCGGTTATGGTTACGGTGACCGTTCCGTCTGAACCAGTGGCACAGGTTACGGGTGTCGTTGAAATATCTGTAATTTCCAGATCCTGTGCAAACAGGGATATGAGTGATGAAAAGGAAAAAAGAAGGGTATATATCGGTTTCCTGAGGTTTTTCATAGAGGCTCTGCCGGTTATTGCTTTTATGAAGCTCCAATATGCTTCCATACCTTTATACTGCACTATACTCCAATTGGTTGCAGAAAAATAGAATAATCAGGCACAGATGTTTATAAAATTAAGGGATCTGGAGATAGGAAAATACAAAGTTTTAAACAGTTCCCTCCCTTTCAATTTTTGACAGATACTTCACAGAGATCTGTTTTACAGGATAGCTGGCAGCGATGAATCCGATGACCAGTACGGTGATCCAGATCATGCCAATATCAGCCGGTTCGATCTGAACGGGGTATGCATCGATCACAAAAGTGCCCGAACCGGTCAGTTTGATCACGCCAAACCGCTGCTGGACCCAGCTGATGGTGATACCGAGGATCAGTCCGGCAAAACTTCCGATCACCGATATCAGCCATCCTTCAACCAGAAAGATCCTTTCGATGAGCCTGTTACCTGCACCCATATTGCGCAGGGTCAGGATATCACTTTTTTTATCGATGATCAACATGCTCAGTGAACCTATGATATTGAATGATGCAATGATCAGGATAAAGGTCAGGATCAGGAAAATGGCCCACTTCTCCGATTTCATCACCCTGTAAAAAAGTTCATTTTGTTGTTGCCTGTTCTTCACCATGAACTTCTCCCCCATGATTTGCGCGATCTCTGCCTGAACCGCTTCAGGAGGGAAGCGGGGATCCAGTTTTATCTCCAGGAAAGAGATTGCTGACTGATAGGAGAGCAGCTCTCTGACAAATTCTATGGGACAGATAACATAGCGTGAATCAAAATCCTGTTCTATGGCGAAAATACCCGAGGGATAAAGGAAATCCCGGCGAATGGACTCTTCCGGGTTGGACATGTTGAGTTTTGCTTTCCTGTCAATGGTATATACAAAAAGCGGATCAATAAAACTGAGACCGATCCTGAGGCTGTAGGCCACTCCCTGCCCAACCACAGCATAGGCCCGGTTGCGGTCCTTCAGTTTCATCTCCCCGTCATAGATCATGGAGTCGATACCCGACACTTCCGGGAAGGCGTCATCCACCCCTTTGATGGTGGCTATATGCTGTTTTTCGCCGTAAACCAGCAGTACATTCTCTTCCAGCACTTCTGACATGGCCAGTACACCCGGTAACGATGTAACGGCATGGAGTGTTGACGGATCAGGGGTAAAGGTTTTTCCTTCAACGGCCGAGATCTTGATATCAGGATCAAATGTATTGAACAAAGATTTTACGACATGGTCGAAGCCATTGAATACAGACAATACGATCACCAGTGCCATGGTACCGGTGGCAACTCCAAGGACTGAAATAGCTGAAATGATATTGATGGCATTCCGGGATTTTTTACCCAGCAGGTATCGCCTGGCTATATAAAAGGAGATATTCACTTCCTGCATCTGACAATAAGCCCCGTTCCACTGTCATGCCCGTGTCGCACATCGGCCAGATTCAAGAGATAGCTGACGGGATAAGTGATCAGATAGTAGAAGGGTAACAGTATCAACAAAAGCTTACTGGCATTGACCATTAAAATCGGGTATTTCATGGAGAGTTTCCAGGAGATCTTCCCCGGCTTACCATAGGCGTACCTGATATGAATATCGGAAAATCCTGCTTTTCGCAGCTTTTCATCCATCTCCTCCACTCCATAGCCGTCCCTGACATGTTCATCAATGAATGAGGCATCATGATCGTGGTGTACATCAGAGCCTCCCTGATCCGATGGTGTTGAGATCAGAAGGAAACCTCCGGGTTTCAACCCCTTATAAATACGTTGAAATACGGTCCGGTCATCCTCGATATGCTCCATCACATCGACCGAGAGCACAAGATCAAATTCTTTATGAATATCGAGTCTGGTCAGATCCGCATATCTGAAAGAGACGGTGTTGCCGTAACCTGTAGTGGAGAAAAACCTGTTGCAGTCATCCACCTGCTCCTGTTTAATATCCAGCCCGGTGATCCGGGCCCCGGGGAATTCTCTGGCAAGATAATAGACATATTGTCCGAATCCGGAGCCTGCATCTGCAATGGCAGCCGGATCAAATCCCTCCTTTTTCAGCAGGCGCAGTTCTCTGCGAATATGCCAGGAGCGAAGGAGGAGCAGATCCAGCAACCTGTAAAACAGCTTTCGAAGAAAAGGGTTCCGGTTAAAGATTTTACCCAGGCTGCGTTTGACGGGATCGTACTGCATGGGTCAGTCATTAAGGAGATTATCGATCCTGTCGATGTAGTCAAGCGAATCGTCCAGGTAAAAAACGAATTCCGGAATATGCCTTAGCTGGTTTCTCAGTTTTTTGCCCACCTCGTTCCTGATCAATCCTTTTTTGCCGGTGACAGACTGAAGTGTCTCATCCGGTTCGCCTGCCGGAAATATACTGAGATATACTTTCGCCACCCCCAGGTCGGCACTGATGCGTACCACAGTTACCGTTACCATTTTACCCCCGGTGATCTCCGCTCCGTTTCTCTGCAGGTATTCGCCCAGTTCTTTTTGTAATAACCGCGCTACTTTATGCTGACGGGTTGTGGTCATGGGGGCAAAAGTACGTTTTTTCAGGAACATTTTATAGTTTTGCATGATGGACACAGTATTAAGCGGGATAAGGTCAACGGGGAACCTGCACCTGGGCAATTATTTTGGTGCAGTAAAGAATTTTATAAAGATGCAGCATGAGAACAGATGTTTCTTTTTCGTTGCTGATTATCATTCCCTGACCACCCATCCCACACCTGAAAACCTGCATAATAATATCAAAACCGTTCTCTCGGAATACCTGGCGGCCGGACTCGATCCTGAAGTAGCCACCCTTTATGTTCAGAGTGATGTGCCGGAGATCCCGGAGCTCTATCTTCTGCTCAATATGAATGCTTATGTGGGGGAACTGGAGCGTACTACCACCTTCAAGGAGAAGATCCGAAAACAACCCGAGAATATCAATGCGGGCCTGCTGACATACCCGGTACTGATGTGCGCCGATATCATTATTCACAATGCGGATAAGGTGCCGGTTGGTAAGGACCAGGAACAGAACCTGGAGATGGCACGCAAATTTGCGCGCCGTTTTAATCATATGTATGGTGTGGAGTATTTCACGTTGCCCGAACCCTACAACTTCGGTGAGGAGCTTGTGAAAGTGCCCGGACTGGACGGAACCGGAAAGATGGGAAAGAGTGAGGGGAACGGGATCTATCTGGCAGATGAACCCGGTGTGATCCGTAAAAAAGTGATGCGGGCCGTAACAGATGCCGGTCCCCGGGAAGCCAATGCACCCATGACCGAACCGGTGGCCAACCTCTTTTACCTGCTGGAACTGCTCTCAACGCCCGATACAGTGGACCATTTCAGGAACGCATACAACAACTGCACCATCAGGTATGGTGACCTGAAGAAACAGCTGGCCGAAGATATGATCACCTTTACTACCCCAATCAGGGAGCGCATCAGGGAGATCTATAACGATAACGATTACCTTCGTAAAGTGGTAAGGATGGGGGCCGAAAAGGCCCGCAAAAGTGCATCCAAAACAGTGCGGGATGTCCGGGAAATTATAGGTTACAGACCATTTTGAACCTTTGAAGTCTATGTCCTTCATGACTGCTACCATATACAGATCCCTCTTCTTATGGGTTATGTTTTCCCTTGTTTCCTGTGTTAGCCCTCAGGTTGAGCTTGCCAGGGACGGTGTGAGCAACCATGAGATTGTGATCCCGGAAAATGCCGATTCCACGGTTCAAAGGGCAGCCACGGAACTCAGACGTTATCTGAAGCTTATTTCGGCAGCAGACATTCCGGTAAAATCGAAGCGTAGCAGAGATCCCGAACGGCATGGGATCTTTGTAGGAAATGGAAGGAATTTGCCCGTGGCATTCAACAATCAGGCAGTTTCTCAATATACCATCGGATACCATGTGGTTGACAACGATCTCTATATTTATGGGGGGAGTTCAAAAAGTACCCTTTATGCGGTTTACAGGTTCCTGGAAAAAGAACTGGGTTGTCTGTGGCTGGACCCCGGTACAGAAAAAATCCCAACATCCGGAAGAATTACACTCAGTGCTGCAACCTCTTACAGTTATACCCCCCGGATTGAAACGCGCACCGTTCATTCCAGGCTTTTTTATGAGAATCCTGCTTTTGCGGATAAGCTGGGTGTTACCCATGAGGCTTTCCCGGGATATGTCCCCGGTGCCGGGGTGCATACCTTTCACAGGTTCATTCCAGAATCTGCATTCTACAGGGCTCATCCGGAGTATTATGCCCTGCGGAACGGGAAGCGTTTAACCACACAACTTTGTTTGAGCAATGAAGAGGTACTCCATATTGTGACCGATTCTGTCAGGGCCTGTTTTGAAAGATTCCCGGATGCTGCTGTCATTTCGGTAAGCCAGAATGACAATACCCTGTATTGCCAGTGCGGCCAATGTGCTGCCATTGATGCAGAGGAGGGCTCGCCCAGCGGATCCCTGATCCGGTTCGTCAACAGTGTTGCCGCCCATTTTCCTGACAAAAAGATCTCGACCCTGGCCTACCAGTACACCCGGAAGCCTCCGGTGACCAGACCCGCTTCCAATGTACTGGTTACCCTGTGTTCCATTGAGTGCGACCGCAGCAAACCCATTGAAGAAGGGTGTACGGGATTTGCCAATGACCTGAAAGGTTGGAAGAAGCTAACAGATAATATCAGGATCTGGGATTATACCACCCAGTTTACCAACTTTTTGGCCCCATTCCCCAACTTTCATACCCTGAAGCCCAATATTGCTTTTTTCAGGGATAACCATGCCAGGTGGGTATTCGAACAGCACAGCTATCATCCCAGCGAGTTGTTCGAATTAAGATCCTACCTGACCGCACAGTTGTTATGGAACCCGGACCGGGATGACCAGGAGATCATGCGGGAGTTCTGCACAGCCTATTACCAGGAGGCGGCACCCTTTATCATGGAGTATATCCATACCATCCATGATGAGATCCGGAAGGTGCCCGAATTCTTTCTGTTTCTGTATGGCGATCCTTCTCAGGGCTTTGACTCTTTCCTCCGGCCCGAATTACTGGACAAGTATGACAGGCTCTATCAAAATGCCGGGGAAGCAGTTAAGTATAAACCGGATGTGCTGGAGCGGGTAAGCAGAGCTTCGCTCAGTATCCATTATGCCATACTGGAGGCTTCCAGAAAAGGAATTTCAGAGAAGTATCGTTTATCAGCGGAGATCCATGAAAGGTTGGCCATATTTGAAGATATTTGTGCATCGGGCAATATTACGCTGATGAATGAGATGGGGTTTTCAGTGGAGGAGTATATCGCTTCCTATAAGCAGGCATTAAAACGGGCCGCCATGCCGGATCTGGCAGCCGGCAAACCGGTACAGCTCCTTACTCAACCTAATAAATATGCCGGTGAAGATCCCCAAACCCTTACAGACGGGAGCCTGGGCGGGAACAGCTTTTATGCAGGCTGGCTGGGATTTGAAGGGAATGATATGATAGCCATTATCGACCTTGAACAGATAACAACGATCAGCCATTTGGAAACGGCATTTCTAAAGGTTACAAACCATATTGTATTTTTTCCGGAGCAGGTGATCATATCCACTTCTGCCGACAATGAAACCTATCATGAGATTGCCGACAGGAAATCGGAACATCCGTTGCATCAAGGAGATAAAATCAATGATATTGAATACTACTCATTTCACTTTTCTCCCGTTAAGGCCCGCTATGTAAAAATAGAAGCAAGAAGCATGAAAAAGGCACCCCCATGGCACCATGCCTCCGGATTACCTGTCTGGACCTTTTGTGATGAGGTGATCATTTATTGAATATACCTGCTTGTGGTTATTCCGGGATGGGTTACCCCGGGAGGGCTTAAAAAATAAAAGTCCGCCTTTAAGAGACGGACCAGGCCCCGAGATCATCAGGGAATATGATTGGATGAACTGTCACCATGATTAATACAAAATGCGTGCCAAAATAGTAATCAGTTCGATCCATTAGCCCAGGTTCCACTCTATCCTGCTTTTTCCCTGTTGCTCAAGAAACTCATTGGTCCGGGAAAAATGCCTGCAGCCAAAAAAACCATTATGTGCGGAGAGAGGTGAAGGATGGGCAGCTTTCAGGATCAGATGCCTGGTACCGTCCACCAGGTTCTCTTTGGCCTGGGCATAGCGTCCCCAAAACAGGAAGACCACCCCCTCTTTTTCTTCAGAAATGCTTTCAATGACCCGGCTGGTAAAAGTTTCCCAGCCTTTGTTATGGTGTGATCCCGCCTGGCCTTCCCGAACAGTCAGGATGGCATTGATAAGCAACACGCCCTGGTCGGCCCACTTCTCCAGGTTTCCGTGCCGCGGTACCGGTATACCCAGATCGGAATGCAACTCTTTGAAAATATTGACAAGTGAGGGAGGTTGCGGGATGCCTTGGGGTACTGAAAAGCACAGTCCATGTGCCTGTCCCCTCCCATGATAGGGATCCTGTCCCAGGACCACCACTTTGACGCGATCGAAAGGTGTGTGCCGGAATGCATTGAAAATTAAAGGGCCGGGGGGATAGATGGTGTATCTTTTCTTTTCCTCTACCAGGAACTCCTTCAGGGTACTGAAATAGGGCGAGCGGAATTCATTCATCAGGACCTCTTTCCACCCGGCTTCGATAATGGGATTAACAGGTTGCATATGGAAGAAAGATACCAAAAGTGAATGAACTCCACAACGATTCAGAGGAGAAACCATGTCACATGGCTTCACCGTCATTATCCTCACCATATGGTGAGAACTCCTTCCGTTGAACGGGTATGCGTTTATGTGTTGGTAATTTTCCTGCCACCCTGCTTTTGAAATGTATATTTTTGGGTTAAACAAACCCGGAATGTTAAAACGTATTATTTACGGAAGCATCTTTGCAGTAGTTTGTGCTGGTTTGTTGCTGGTGCTGTTCCTGAACCGGTTCAACAGGATCACTCCCAATGAGGTGCTTGAGGCAGTACCTGAAGATGCAGTATTATTTATTGAAGATCTGGATTATGCATATCTGACAGAACACTTCCTCCGGGAAAACAGGATCTGGATTGACTTTATCAATACAACTGACAGAGGAAAAACAGATTCCCTTCTGCTGCGTGTGTTGGAACAGGTAAATAACGCAGCACCTTTAAAAAAGCTGCTGGATAGTGAAGGTGTGAACCTGTCGCTGCATCAGGTGGGGAAGGATCGCCTTATCCCCCTTTTCTTCATCAGCTTTGAATCTTCGCATAGCGATAACGAATTTGAACAGCTTATGCTGGGTCTGGTGGAAAACAGGGCCATGGTGAATGAGCGCAAATATGAAACTGAAACGTTATTTGATGTTTCAGGAGAGCCTGCTTTTATTCAGGGAAAATTCTCTTTCACCTGTGTGGGAGGACTGTGTCTGTTGAGCTCTTCAGCCATGTTGGTGGAAGAAGCGGTCCGGACGCTCCATGCTGAATCAAATCTCTCGTCGGATACGGGATTGCAGCTGGTCAGGGAAACAGCGGGAAAATATGTCCGGGCCAACATATATATTAATTACAGGAAACTGCAGGAGTTGTTCCATCCATTTATCAGGGAGTCGGCCTGGCAGGCACTGGATGCATTTTCGGAGCTGGCCACGTGGGGTGAACTGGACCTGGATATTAAACGGGATGCCATAATTCTGAATGGTATGACCTACGCGGATCCGCAGAAAGCCTTGTTTCTTGGCGCATTTGCAGATAAATCGGCCGTTCGCATAGAACTGCATGAGATGATGCCCTCGGGTACCAGCTATTTTTTACATCTCGGAATCGGTAATCGCCGGATATTCATGGAGAAGATGATCGACTATATCAACGAATCGGGAGAAAGTGAAAAATTCGCCGGGGAATCTCAACGGTTAAAAAAACAATACGGGATAGATCCGCTGGAGGATCTGATGCGGGTACTGGATGATGAAATGGCCTGGTTTGCTTTGGAGGGTGAGACACAGCGTCCCGGGGATGAATTAGTAGTCTTTGAAACGAAAAGTGGAAGTGAAACAACTGATGTAGTGCTGCACTGGATCAAACAATACCTTCAGGTGCATGCGTTTGACATGCGTTCCATGCGGCATGTCTATCAGTTGGATAATCAGACTAGTTACAATATTTACAAGTTGCCCGAAAAATATTTTGAGGGTACCCCTGCGGAGAGATTGTTCAATAATTATTTTACGGTATTTGAAAATTACCTGCTGTTCGGGCCCTCGGTGGATGTGCTTTCCCGCGTGATCTACCAGAATGTATTGCATAAAACCTTTGGGAACGATCCGGTATATAAGGAGATGTCCGAATACCTCTCCAATCGAAGTAATGTAACACTCTTTTTCAGGCCGTTTGCCTATCTCGATTATAAGCGGACGATGTTAAATGATCAGGCCAAAAGGCAACTGGAAGCCACAGAGTTGTTCCTGCGTCGAATTCCGGGAATTGTTCTTCAATACAGTAATGAAGGTCGCCTCTGTTACCAGAGTATTGGTTTCAGGTATGCTTCCCAGATCAAGGAGAAGGCGCTTACTGTCTGGGAGAGCCTGCTGGATTCTGCAGCTGCGATCAAGCCGGTCCTGGTAATCAATCACAATACATCGGAGAAGGAGATATTTGTGCAGGATGCTTCCAACAAGATCTATCTGTTAAACAGTACAGGCAGGATCCTGTGGAAGCAACCGTTG
This sequence comes from Bacteroidales bacterium, assembly GCA_024763595.1. GTDB lineage: Bacteria > Bacteroidota > Bacteroidia > Bacteroidales. Next base: position 26,749 of record JANTFK010000002.1, read on the forward strand.
GAAGGGCCCATTCTGGGGACCATCCGGCAGGTGGATTTCTATAAGAACGGGAAATTGCAGTACCTGTTTAATACGCAAAAAAGGATCTATTTGATAGACCGGAACGGCAATTCCGTGGAACGTTACCCCATCGCTTTGCGGTCAGATGCAACCAATTCCCTGGCATTGTTCGACTATGATAAAAGGCGGGATTATCGCATATTTATTGCAACAGCAGACAGAAAGATTTATGTGTATGACATTGAAGGGAACCTGGTGACGGGATGGAAGTTTGGAAAAACAGAATCGAAGGTCACCGGGCAGATCCAGCATTTCAGAATCAGTGATAAAGATTATATTGTCTTCTCGGATCAGAACCGCAGTTATTTTCTGGACCGAAGGGGAAGGGAACGCATCATGATGAAAAACCGTGTGGTCCTCTCTCAACAAAATTCATTGACCCTGGATATGAATATCCGGGAAGAAAAACCAAGATGGATATCGACAGACACATCTGGAAATGTTATAGCCATTTACCTGGATGGATCCGTAACCACACTGTTGAAACAGGATCTGTCTGAAAAGCACTTTTTTGACATGGCAGATATAAACAGCGACGGGGTGCCCGAGTTTATTTTTACCTCCGGAAACGAGTTGAACGTAGTGCAGCAGGACGGTACACGCCTGTTCAACTACAGGGTACGTGACAGGATCATGGAGAGGCCCGATATCTATAAATTCTCTGCCTCAGATGTAAAACTGGGGATCACTGACCGGACCAGAAACAGAATTTACCTGATCAATTCCGATGGTTCGCTTTACGAAGGATTCCCGTTGGAGGGTTACACACGATTCAGTATTGGTTATTTTGCCGGATCGGACAGCAGGTTTAACCTGATTGTGGGCAGTGCCAATAATTTCTTATACAACTACTCAATTGAATAAGCTATGATACGAAATTCCCTTGTTGGAACCCTGTTTTTT
>JANTFK010000003.1 GCA_024763595.1 Bacteroidales bacterium
AACCACGTTTGCCATCCTGAAACATAACAATGCCTGTGGCCTCGCCACCCGTGAACAGCTGGTTGATGCATGGAGTGCTGCTCTGGCAGGAGATCCGGTATCAGCCTTTGGCGGTGTGCTGATCACAAACAGGACCATCGACGCGGCAACTGCCCGGGAGATGCATAAGATCTTTTTTGAAGTGGTCATAGCACCCGGTTATGATGATGATGCCCTGCAGGTACTGAAACAAAAAAAGAACAGGATCATCCTGCTGCAGAAAGATAATCAGATGACCGGCCAGCTCATCCGGACCGTTTTGAACGGAGTGATCCTGCAGGATCGTGACCTTGCTTCAGAATCGGCAGAAGATATGAAAAGGGTCACTGACAAACCAGCTTCGCCTGATCAGTTGTCCGACCTTGTTTTTGCCAATAAGATCGTTAAGCATACAAAATCCAATGCCATTGTACTGGCAAAAAACCTGCAACTGGTGGCGTCCGGGGTGGGACAGACTTCCAGGGTAGATGCTTTAAAACAGAGTATTGAGAAAGCCATCCATTTTGAGTTTGACCTGCAGGGAGCAGTGATGGCCTCCGATGCATTCTTCCCTTTTGCTGATAGTGTTGAAATAGCCTGGGAAGCAGGTATTAAAGCAGTGGTACAACCAGGAGGGTCGGTTCGTGATCAGGAATCCATCGATTTCTGTGATGCACATGACATGACCATGGTTTTTACCGGTATAAGACATTTTAAACATTGACAAAATAGGAGAAGATAGATATGGGATTGTTTTCATTCCAGCAGGAACTGGCCATTGACCTGGGTACAGCCAATACACTGATTATTCATAATGAAAAGGTGGTTGTGAACGAACCTTCTATTGTGGCCATTGACCAGCATACAGGCAAACTTGTTGCCATCGGGGAAAAAGCCAGGCAAATGCACGGCAAGACACATGAGGATATTAAGACCATCCGGCCCCTCAGGGATGGTGTGATCGCCGACTTTCAGGCAGCCGAACTGATGATCAGGGGCATGATAAAGATGATCAATACCAAGCGAAAGCTCTTCACACCTTCCATGAAAATGGTCGTTTGTATTCCATCGGGCAGTACGGAAGTGGAGCGACGGGCAGTCAGGGACTCTTCCGAACATGCCGGAGGCAGGGATGTCTACATGATCTTTGAACCCATGGCTGCAGCCATAGGTATTGGACTGGACGTTGAGGCTCCCGAGGGTTGTATGGTAGTGGATATTGGTGGTGGCACAACCGAAATAGCAGTTATTGCACTGGGTGGCATTGTATGTAACCAATCCATCAGGGTGGCAGGAGACGGTTTCACAAGCGACATCCAGACATACATGAGGCACCAGCACAACATAAAGGTTGGAGAACGTACTGCTGAAGAGATCAAATTTGCTGTTGGTTCAGCACTTCCGGAACTGGATGATCCGCCACAGGATTTTTATGTAAGGGGGCCCAACCTGATGACCGCCCTTCCCATTGAAATCCCGATCTCATACCAGGAAATCGGGCACTGCCTGGATAAATCAATTTCCAAAATCGAGACTGCCATTCTCTCTGTCATGGAGCAAACACCCCCGGAACTCTATGCTGATATTGTATCCAAAGGCATATACCTGGCTGGTGGAGGTGCTTTACTCAGGGGGCTGGACAAACGGTTGGCCGAAAAAATATCCATTCCTTTCCACATAGCCGAGGATCCGCTTCAGGCAGTTGCCCGCGGGACCGGTATAGCCCTCAGGAATGTGGACAAGTATCCGTTCCTGATGAGATAGGAAAGGGTTGTTTAGAATATTATGAGAACACTGCTCAGGTTCATTCAAAAGTATTCCAGCCTGTTTTTGTTCTTATTGCTGGAGATCATAGCCATCTCCTTCATGATCCGTGGGAGCCATTACCAGCACTCAAAATTGGTGGGGCTCAACAGGCAGGTAACCGGCTATATCTACAGCCGTGTAGATGGGGCCAGGGAGTATTTTTCCCTGAGGGAAGAGAACCTCCGGCTGGCTGAAGAAAACGCGGACCTCAGGAACAAGCTGGACAGAATCGTACAAAAAACAGATAGCGCGCTGGTATTTAGTGAGTTGCATGACTCCATCCGTTATTTCTTTGTCCCTGCCCGGATAGTTCACAACAGTGTGTACAAACAGTACAACTATATCACGCTGGATAAAGGAAAGAAACAGGGTGTCTTCAGGGATATGGGCGTTATATCGGATCGCGGCCTGGTAGGGATTGTGCTGGAGAGTTCAGCCAGTTTTTCCACAGTGATCCCGGTAATCAACAGGGATTTCCGCCTGAGTGCAAAGATCCAGACCAATGATTACGCAGGTATTCTGCACTGGGATGGGTCGTCGCCACGGTACGCCATGCTCGCAGAGATACCTTTTCATGTGGAACTTTCAAAAGGAGACACCATTATGACCAGTGGATTCTCTTCTATTTTCCCCGAAGGCATCAGGATCGGCAGGATAGAATCCTTTTCCCTTGAAAAAGGAAATTTCTATGATATCCGGGTAGAGCTTTTTACAGATTTTCAACACCTGTTTCATGTAAATGTGATCCGAAATTACAGACAGGAAGAACAACGTAACCTGGAAAACCGGACCCGCTGATGTATTTGATCCTACGAAATATTATCCGTTTTCTTGTGGTGCTCCTTTTTCAGGTCCTGGTGATGGATAATGTGATGATCAATGGTTATCTGATCCCATACATATATCTGCTGTTTATCCTGCTGATGCCTTTTGAAACGCCGGTATGGGCCCAGTTGCTCTCAGGGTTCCTGTTAGGAATGAGCATGGATCTGTTTACTGGTACTGCCGGGTTACATACGGCAGCCACCGTGCTTGCTGCCTTTGTACGGGCCCACCTGCTTAAACTGCTGGCACCCCGTGACGGCTATGAACCGGAAACATTCCCCCGAATCCATTATTACGGTCTCCTGTGGTTTCTTAAATATACATTTATCATTGTCCTGATCCATCACCTGGCCCTCTTCTACCTGGAAGTGTTCCAGTTGAAGGAATTTTTAAGTACCTTGGTGCGGGTGGTAGCAAGCTCGATCCTGTCCACCGTAACCATTGTGCTCAGCCAATATTTTGTATTCCGGAAATAGATGAACCCGTATCGTGACAGAAGGTATGTTTTTGTTGCTGCAATCATCCTTGTAGGCCTGGTATTAATCGTCCGGTTGTTTCAGATCCAGGTACTCGACAAATCATATGAGCAGTACGCACTGAGCAATGCACAAAGCATCAGGGTTATCTATCCGGCCAGGGGGTTGATCCATGACCGGCACGGAAAGATCATGGTATATAATAAAGCCGCCTATGATATCATGGTAACCCCACGGTTGCTGGAGCCTTTCGATACCACTGAATTATGCAGGATCCTTAAAATATCAAGGGAAGGAGTGAAGGAGAGACTGGCAACAGCCAGGTCATACAGCTACCTGGTACCCTCGATTTTTATGAAACAGGTCAGCTATGAGAATGCCGCCCTGCTACAGGAGAAGATGTTCCAGTATCCGGGTTTCTATGTACAGACCCGGACCCTGAGAGAATATACCAGGCCTATCGCAGCACATGCCCTGGGGTACGTGGGAGAAGTAGACCAGGCGATCCTGGAAAGTGATCCCTATTATCAACTGGGAGATTATATCGGCATCACCGGAGTGGAAAAGGCGTATGAAAAATATCTGCGGGGAAAGAAAGGGAAGCAGGTATTTCTGAAGGATGTACACAACCAGACCATTGAATCCTACCAGGGGGGGCGGCTCGATATACCGGTAAAGGTGGGGGCCAACCTTACCATTACCCTGGATGCCAATCTGCAGGAGTATGGTGAGAAACTGATGTCGCCTTATGTAGGCAGTGTAGTAGCCATTGAACCGGCTACCGGAGAGGTGCTGGCCCTTGTTTCAGCTCCAAGCTTCTCACCGGAATTGCTGGTTGGAAGAAACCTGAGAACCGAGTATGGGAAACTGGTAAAAGATACCCTGAATCCGCTTTTTAACCGTGCACTGATGGCCCAGTATCCACCGGGATCCACCTTCAAAACAATTATGGGGCTGATTGGATTGCAGGAGAAGGTTATAACAGTCAACACGGAGCACAGCTGCTCCTATGGATTTTATGTAGGGAGTATACATACAGCGTGCCATTTACACGACACACCCCTGAACCTGATAGGAGCTATTCAGAACTCCTGCAATACCTATTTTATCAGGGTGTTTCAAAGCATACTCCAGGATGTGAAATTCAATAACACAGCTGATGCCTATGATAACTGGCGCAATCACCTGCTATCCATGGGTTTTAATGCTCCCCTGAAGATCGAACTGACCAATGAACTGAGTGGCAATATACCCAAGTCTGGGTATTTTAACAGAATCTATGGGGAAGGACACTGGAACTACCTTACCATCCGGTCACTGGCCATCGGACAGGGAGAATTGTTGATCACCCCTATCCAGATGGCTAACATGACTGCAACCATTGCCAACCACGGATACTATTTCACACCCCACTTAATTAAAGAAATAGAGGGGGTTGAAAGCATTGACCAACGCTTTACCGAAAAACATTATACCACCATCGATGCATCTTCCTACGAACCCATCGTGGACGGTATGGAACTTGTCGTAAATGGGGGAGCCGGCTCAACCGCCAGAAATGCAAAGATCCAGGACATCATTGTTTGTGGGAAAACAGGAACAGCAGAAAACCCGCATGGAAATGATCACTCCATTTTCATCGCTTTTGCGCCGAAAGAAAATCCCCGGATTGCCATTGCCGTTTATGTGGAGAACCAGGGATTTGGAACTACTTATGCAGCCCCCATCGCCAGCCTGATGATCGAAAAGTACCTGACAGGTGAAGTGAAGCGGACATGGTACGAGAACTGGGTCATGAAACTGCTTCCTCCCGTGGCTCCTGCCGTACGAAAGGATACCATTTCAAATGTAAAAAATGAAGCAAATGGACCGCAGGAATAACATAGTGGCAACCCTGGACTGGATTACCATCCTGTTGTGGTTGGTTATCATGACCTTTGGCTGGATGAATATTTATTCTGCCAATATCATGGATGCAGACAATGGTATACTTGATTTCTCGCAAAGATTTGGAAAGCAATTGATCTGGATCATGGCTTCCATCATGCTTGCCATACTGCTCCTTGTCCTGGATGCCAAGTTCTATATCCATTTTTCCTATCTCCTCTATTTTGCATTGATCGGTATCCTGCTGGCTGTACTGGTTTTCGGAAAAGAGATCAATGGCGCCAGAAGCTGGTTTGTCATCGGTGGTTTCCAGTTCCAGCCCTCAGAATTTGCCAAACCGATTACGGCACTTGCACTGGCAAATCTCATGACTTCGCACAACTACAACCTGAAAAAATTCAGGCATCTGGCAAAAGCCGTCGCGATTATCATGACGCCACCCCTGCTGATTCTTCTTCAACCCGACCTTGGATCAGTCCTGGTCTATTTTGCTTTTATTCTGGTGCTTTTCAGAGAAGGTTTCTCTGCCAATACCATGATTATGCTGATGGCACTTGGCCTGTTGTTTTTTGCAACCCTCTTAATGGACAAAGCCGTCATCCTCCTGATCCTGGTAATTGTGAGCCTGGTCCTTTATATGTTTGTAGTAAGATCTTTCAAAAAGGGGCTGGTTAACCTGGTCTGGTTTGCAGGACTTTTCGGGGTGCTTTCCGGGCTCAATCACCTGTTCAACGCGGGCCTGTCATTGTTTCTGCTGGGAGTGGTCACCCTTGTTCCGCTGGGTTTAACCCTGGTCGTTAAAGGATTCAGGCTCCGGGAATATCAGCAAATGAAGATCCTGGCCGGCCTTGCAGTGGCCATCGTGTTTATCATATCGGTGGATTACGCCATGAACAATGTCCTGAAACCGCATCAACGGCACAGGATCTATGTGACACTGGGGTTGGAAAATGATCCCCAGGGTGTGGGCTACAATGTAAATCAATCCAAAATCGCCATTGGTTCCGGGGGGTTCTCAGGGAAAGGGTATCTCAAAGGTACACAGACCAAATTACACTTTGTCCCCGAGCAAAGCACCGATTTCATATTTTGTACGGTAGGAGAAGAGTGGGGTTTTCTGGGAACCACCTTTGTGATCCTCCTGTTTGTAGGTTTGCTGTTGAGGCTGATCTTCCTGGCTGAAAGACAACGTACCGCTTTTAGCCGGATTGTTGGGTATGGACTGGTTTCCGTTATCCTGGTCCATTTCATGATCAATATAGGCATGACCATCGGGCTGCTGCCTGTAATCGGAATTCCACTGCCCTTTTTCAGTTATGGCGGTTCTTCCCTCTGGGCATTCACCATGTTCCTTTTCATCTTCTTGCGCCTGGATGCCAACCGCCTGGAACTACTCAGGTAACCTGCAATCATCCCTGTCAGGCTTGTAGCACAGAAGCTCCCGGCTTTTAAATATCCTCATTATTTCGTAACTTTGTATTCCACCGCTGAAAGTATCCCAGCAAGTTCACGGAAGGAGTTCTGATGAAGTACCAGGTATACGCAAGACATAATTTACATAAAATCCCTTCATATGGACGTTTAAGCCGTGAACAGATCCATAACATTAAGATCGTTTCAGAAGTATTGCCGTTTAAAACCAACAATTATGTTGTTAATGAGTTAATTGACTGGGATAATTACCAGGATGATCCCATGTTCATCCTGAACTTTCCACAGAAAGCAATGTTGAAAGCAGCCCAGTTCAACACCCTTGCTGAAATGACCGGAAACAATGGCAGTAAAACGGATCTGGCAAAGTATGTTCATGAAATCAGGCTTAACCTGAATCCGCACCCGGCCGGTCAGCTGGAACATAATGTACCCATGCTCAAAGGGAAAACGCTTACCGGGATCCAGCACAAATACAGGGAAACCATGCTGTTCTTCCCTACCCAGGGCCAGACATGCCATGCCTATTGTACATTCTGTTTCAGATGGCCGCAATTCACCGGGCTAAGCGAATTGAAGTTTGCCATGAAACAGGCCCATCTTGTGGTTTCTTATCTCAGGGAAAATCCTTCCATTTCAGATATCCTTTTTACCGGTGGGGATCCCATGGTCATGAAAGCAGATGTGCTGGAAAAATATTTTCAGGCCATCCTGGATGCAGATCTTCCCCAGTTGAAAACCATCCGGATCGGGAGCAAAACCCTTTCATTCTGGCCATACCGGTACCTGACCGATCCCGATGCGGGGAAAGTGCTTGACCTGTTCCGTAAAATCAACGACAGGGGTATACACCTGGCCTTTATGGCACACATCAACCACCCAAAGGAGTTGTCAACCAATGCGGTACACGAAGCTGTTCATCTGATCCGGGGGACCGGCGCACAGATACGCACCCAATCGCCCCTGCTCAGGCATATTAACAATGATCCTGTTATCTGGGAACAGATGTGGCGCAAACAGGTGGATATGGGAATGGTCCCCTATTATATGTTCGTGGCCAGGGATACAGGTGCCCAGTCCTATTTCGGGGTCACACTGAAAGATGCCCACCATATATTCAATACTGCCTATCAAAAGGTAAGTGGCATCTGTCGCACCGTCAAGGGGCCCAGTATGTCAGCCGGCCCTGGTAAGGTCCGGATCGTAGGTATTACCGAAATTCACAATGAGAAGGTATTTGTCCTGGAGTTCCTGCAGGGAAGAAATTCCGAATGGGTTGGCAAACCATTTTTTGCAAAATACAATCCGGCCGCAATGTGGCTGGACGAGCTGACACCTGCCTTGGGCCAGCCACATTTTTTCTATGAACCGGAATATCTGAAGCTGCTTAAAATAGATAAACTTCCCGGTCATACCCTGAAAACGGATGACAAATTATACGCTTAGCTTTCTGGATATCCACTTCGCTGATCGGTAATCTCTATATCGTACTTTTCCTCCAGGAACTGGATAATCAACGGGAAGAATTCCAGAAAATATGCCCTGAATACATCATACTGGTCGCTGAGTACCTCTACCGCATAGCCGGCATGATCGGGCAAAGAAGTATTGGCCGACATCCGCTCCAGCACAAGTTCTATCCCTTCCACACTCGAATATGCCATCATCCAGTTGTTCTCCAGAAAGGTGGGGAACCACCTTTTGATGGCAGACGGCAGGGTCCCGTAATTTCTTTTAAGCAGATCATAGGTGCGGTTAACAAACTCATTCAGTGGCAAATTGGAATACCTGTCCCAGAGTGAAGCCAGGAAATGATCATAGAAGATATCGATGATGATACCTGCATATTTGTGATACCTGGATGCAATAAGTTGTTTGCTTCTGCGGGTAATGGGATGTAAATCTGTAAATGTATCAATATCCCGGTGGATCAGGATCCCTTTTTTGACCTGCTCGGGGAAAAGCATATAGTTCCTGCCCTTGACATAATCGCCCATAAAATTCCCGACAATGATCTCCTCATTGCATCCCGACAGGTAGGTATGTGCCAAAAAATTCACATGCAACAGTAACTTTTTTCGAATTTCGCAAAAATTATTCGAAAAACCCCAATATTAATATTACGCATTTGATACCAAGATGTTCTAATAAAGTTATGCATACTTGCTATTCTTCAGCATAATTGGTTCTACCGGCTAATAATTCGTATACATTTGATAAAAGCAATCCATAAACCAGGCTTGACATGACCAGAAAGAATATCATTATTATAGGTGCGGCAGGACGGGACTTTCACAATTTCAATACCTGCTTCAGGGATAAAGAGGAATATAATGTAGTTGCATTTACCGCTGCACAGATTCCTGATATCGATGACCGGAAATATCCCTCAGAGCTGGCGGGAAAACTTTATCCTCAGGGTATTCCCATTTATTCCGAAGATCAGCTTCCCCGGCTGATTGAACAGTTCCGGGTACAAACATGTGTTTTCTCTTACAGTGACCTCCCCTATCAAAAGGTAATGAATATCGGTGCTGTGGTAAATGCGGCCGGAGCCAATTTTGAACTGCTGGGGACCAATGACACCATGATCACCTGTAACAAACCCGTTATTGCAGTTTGTGCTGTAAGAACAGGTTGTGGTAAAAGCCAGACCTCCCGGAAGGTGATCGAACTACTGATGGAAAAAGGCCTGAAAGTGGTAGCTGTCAGGCATCCCATGCCGTATGGTGACCTGGTGGCCCAGAAGGTACAGCGTTTTGCCACCATTGAGGACTTCCACCGTCATCACTGTACCATTGAGGAGATGGAAGAGTATGAACCACATGTGGTCAGAGGGAACGTCATCTATGCAGGTGTGGATTATAAAGCCATCTTACAGGAAGTGGAAAATGATCCGGATGGTTGTGATGTGATTGTATGGGACGGGGGTAACAACGATTTTTCTTTTTACAAACCAGACCTGACCATCGCCGTGGTGGATCCGCACAGGGCGGGACACGAATTGAGCTACTACCCCGGGGAAGTGGTGTTACGGACCGCAGATGTTGTGATAATCAATAAAATGGATACTGCCTGTGCCGACAGCATACAGCAAGTGCGGGACAATATTGAGAAAGTGAACCCCGGAGCCACAGTGATCGATGCCGCATCGCCCATTACCGTGGATAATCCACACGTCATCAAAGGGAAGAAGGTGCTGGTGGTGGAAGACGGGCCAACACTTACCCATGGCGGGATGAAGATCGGAGCCGGTGTGGTGACTGCTCAAAAATTTGGCGCCAGTGCCCTGACAGATCCCCGGCCCTATACAGTGGGCAAACTGTCAGAAACTTTCCGGATCTATCCGGAGATCGGGATGTTACTTCCAGCCATGGGGTATGGCGAGGAACAATTACATGACCTGGAACAGACCATCAACCAGGCTGATTGTGATTCGGTTGTCATTGGTACGCCCATCAATCTGAACCGTGTAATTCAGATTAAAAAGCCAAATACCAGGGTTTATTATGACCTGCAGGAAATAGGAACTCCCAACTTACAGGAGGTTGTGGATAGATTTCTACAGGAACATAAGCCGGCTTAAACCGGCTTTTCTCCCGCAGATCATAACGTTACCTGATCAGAACATTAATTGCAGCTCATATCCACCAGGCCGTTGGCAAAGCTGTCCCAGCAATGCCATGATGTATCCCCAAACTTTTCCAGGTCCATCACACGACCCTCTTTGGTGGTACGACTCCACTCAATCCGGGTTGTTCCCGATGACAGCGATATGATAAATGTTGCATCATAGAACTCCTCCGGGTTATATTCATACCTTATCTGGCTGCCCGACTCACTTTTTCCCTGTTCAACATATGTATAAACCAGGGTCGCTTCATCTTTCTCAAAATCTTTGCTCCACTCTGCCTGCAGAATGGCTGTATTTTCCTCTTTGTACAGTGTCCATGTGGCATGAGTATGATCATACCTGACCACACCCTCAAACCATTTTACCTTTTTGTCGGGCATCTGTGCCGGTGCGATCACCATTTTCATGGAAAACTCTTCATTGTTGAGCCTGGTTCCGGTTAATGTGGCTGAGAATTGCTGGTCGCCCCAGGAAATTTCATAGGACCACTCCCAGGTATGATCACCCACATATTCCGGTTCCTCCTGTAAGGCACGGCCATAGGCAGCCAGGGGTAATGCCAGGGTAACCGAAGATACGGTGTTCCAAACAAGTACGGTCCCGAAAGCATGCATAAAATGCATATGGGTGGCTGCTGTACTTTTGGCTCCGGCTGGTGCTTCACTGAAATCTGAAAAATCCATCACAAGACTTTCCACCGGCGGCAATTCCGGACGATCCTCCACGGGTTCATGATCGCATGCAGCTAAAAACAATAAAAAGAATATGGCAAGCGATAACGACGCCAACAATTTGAATTCCAATTGCTTTCTCATTTTTCTTCAATTTAATGGGTTGAAATGGCAATCGTTTATACGACCTGCCGGCCTGTTTGGTTACAAGCACAGTATGAGAAAAGCATGTGAACTTCCAGAGATTATGCGCCATTCATATGGTCCTCGGCATTGACCACCTGGTAGGATTTATCAACGATCAGGTCTGCCATGGGTTTGAGCGAAACAACAGCTTCATGTTCCTTTTGCAGGATTGTCATTCTGAAATCACTCAGTGCTTCCTTCATGCGGATGATCTGGTTGATCTTGGTTTCGTGAAAAGTAAGGTCTATAAAAACCCTCAGGTCGATATCCGGGGCATTGATAGCATATAAACCGTCCAGGATAAGCAGGTCAATCTTGCTAAAGTCGGTTATGAGCTTGTCTACCTGCTCCGGGATCAGGTCAATGCAGGGTATCATACACTCCTGTTCTTCTTTAAAGTCCCTGATAGTTTTGTGGATCTTGATCCAGTCATATTCTTCAATCCCGATATTATCGAATCCTTTGTTCCGGCGCCACTCCTCTCTCAGCAAAGGCTGTATCTTATAATAGTTGTCTGTATGGATCACCTTAACCCTTACGTGATGGTCCTTCAGCACTTGCCCGAGTGCATGTGCCAGTTCAGACTTGCCTGACCCCGATTCCCCGGAGATTCCCACAATGTAGCGATATCTTTCCTCTTTCTGTTCCAGGTCTTTTGTCACCCTTTCGAAGATGGCCTGCGCCGCCTCCTTATGCATATCGTTGATCAGAAGTATATCTCCCAGCATAAATATTTCTTTTAAAACATCTGTGACAAAACAGCTTCTCCCTGTGGCAACTCAACTGCTTTTCCGCAAAGATGAACTTTTATTTTCTCCTTTTTACTGTTATCGGCAGAAATTTTCACTTCACCTCCGGAGATCGAAACGAAATACCGGGTTCCCCTGAATGAAAACTGAAACGCAAGGCCCGTCCAGTGTGACGGTAAAACCGGATTCAGCGCAGGGTAACTCCCCTCCAGATCCAAACCTGCAAAACTGGTGATCACATCATATACGGTCCCTGCCATTACGCCACAATGGATGCCCTCTCCGGTGGTCCCTCCCTGAATATCCACCAGGTCACTTTGCAGTGCATCATGAAAAAGGGCCCATCCGGTATCCTTTATTCCCTCTTCCCAGGCCAACCGGGCATGGACCAGTCTGCTCAGGGTTGAACCGTGGCTGGTCCGGTTGATATAATAGTCGAAATTTGACCGGACATAGTCATTCGCCGGTGAATATCCAAGATTTTTAATAATATCCGTTACCTGCTTCGCACCCAGGTTGTAGAAACTCATCAGAAAGTCAGCCTGCTTGGATAATTTGTAATTATCCGGTGACTTCCCTTCCGCTTTCAGGATACGGTCAAGCCGGTGAATATCACCATATTTCAACTTATAATACTCCCAGTCCAGTTCTTCCAGACCAAAATATCCCCTGAACTGTTCCACAATGCCCTCCGCGGAAATATGGAGTGAGAGACCATGCATGATCCGCTCCCATTGTTCCAGGTTATTTTCCGTAATTGAAAGGTTCTCCAGAATTCGCTGACCGGCGCCTTCCCCCAGATCATCCAGCAACCTGAATGCCTTACCCAGCATCCAGCTTACCATGATATTGGTATAAGCATTATCGGTTACACCACCCACACGGGATTCGGGCAACTTTTCATGATATTCATCGGGACCCATCACACCGTCAATATGATACCGTTCATCATCCTGGTCGTACCTGGTTTTACTGACCCAGAATTTACAGATATCCAGTAAAAGCTCGGCCCCATATTTTTCCATGAACAGGAGGTCAGCCGTAACATGGTAATAGTTCCACGTATTGTAAGCAATGGCCAGTGAAATATGCCGCTGCAGGGAACTGAAATCGTCACCCCATTCTCCCGATAACGGGTTGAGGTGAATGACCTGTGTCTCTTCCCGTCCGCTGCTACCACTCTGCCAGGGGAACATGGCTCCTTCATAGCCATGTTCCCTGGCATATGCCCTGGCCGCTTCAAGGCGATTGTACCTGTACATAAGCACGGATCTGACCACTTCCGGTAAATGCAGATTGTAGAGTGGCAGAATAAAGAGTTCATCCCAGAAAATATGTCCCCTGTAAGCTTCGCCATGCAATCCCCTGGGAGGGATCCCGGCATCAAGCCCTGCATGATGTGGGGAAGCAGTGACCATCATATGAAACAGGTGCAGCCTGACCAGTCGCTGCGCTTCCCTGTCCCCGTCAATTTTAATATCGATCCTCTTCCAGAGCTCATTCCAGCGTCCGGCAGACAGCTGCTGTTCCGGTGCGTATGATTGCATCCCCGAGAGTGTGGCCCTGGCCTCTTCCAGCGGATCCTCCGCATCTGGTTCCCTGGAGGTGTAAATGGCAACCATCTTTTCCAGGACAATGTCCCTCTCCTTTTCACCCTGCATCATGAATAACTGACCGATCCATCCTTCCCCCGACCGGGTTTCCGGCCCTGTAATCTGTTTCCCTCCGGTGATCCTGTTTTCCCCGCATGCCGCGATCAGGATGTCAGATTGAGAAGTCTTTACCACCAGCTCCATGACGGTACCATGGAGCTCTTCTGTTACCGGCTCCAGGTGTTGCTGATTCAGTGAGATGTAGCGCTCCACTCCAGCATTTTTATGATCTCCCCTCAACCGGGAAAGAATTTCAACAGGTTCCTGATAATTGAGTGGTGTGATGGTATAGCGCAGTCCTGCCCGGTGGGGGTCAGCCATTCCTGCAAACCGGAAAGAGGTCACACGGGTCCGTCTGCCCGCTTCATCTTCCAGGAGCATTTCACGCTTCAACTCCCCCGATCTCAGATCAAGTACCCTTTTGATATGATGTATACTGAAAGAGGGATCCTTTCCCCAGGCAAACCATGGACCGTTTCCGATCCTGAATGTGACTGGCAGCCAGTTGATAATATTAACCAGATCTTCATTTTCTATCTCCCTGTTCCCCACTCCTGAAACCAGCCGGTTAAAGAGGCCTGAGATATAGGAGCCCGGATAGTTCACGCTGTTGGCTTCGCTCTCCTCCATGGCCCCCCGTGTTCCTAAATAACCGTTACCAACTGCAAGCAAAGCCTCCCTGGAACGCTCCATTTCAGTGTTATAATCATAATAACTGAGCTTCCATCCGTCCCGTTCCATACCCGATTCAAACCAGGCATTGATTCCTTTCAGGCCAATCTCGCCCAGGTCTTCCACAACAATATCCGCACCTCCAATCCATAACTCACGGGCATTTCCCTCACGTGCAAGTCCCAGGGTGAGACCAAAATTCCCCTTTTTACCGGCCTGCACACCGGAGACCGCATCCTCCACAACAACCGATCTGTGATAGGATACCCCCAGATTGTCACAGGCTGTTGTAAAAATATCCGGTTCGGGTTTCCCTTTCAATCCGATTTCAGCAGATACCACCCCATCCACACGCGTTTCAAAAATATTGAGCAGGCCAGCCTTGTCCAGCACCTGTTTACAATTCTTGCTCGAGGAAGCAACACCAAGCCGGACACCGGCCTCTTTCAATTCATGTAATATGGTTACGGTTGTTTCATATACTTCCACCCCCTCCTCATCCAGTACCTGATTGAACATGATATTCTTCCTGTTACCCAGTCCGCATACTGTCTCCTTATCTGGTGAATCTGAAGGATCCCCGAAGGGAAGGTCAATACTCCGTGACTCAAGGAACGACGCCACTCCTTTATATCGCGGCTTCCCATCCACATAAGGCAGGTAATCGCCTGCATGGGTAAATTCCCTGAAGGGTTCACCCAGTTGCTGTTCGCGGGATTTCAGAAAATCGTCGAACATCTTTTTCCAGGCTGCAGCATGTACAAGGGCTGTTTTTGTTATCACGCCGTCCAGGTCGAATATTACTGCATCAAATTGAGGATCAAAAGCCATATTGTTGATATTTATAATTGATAATTGCCCTGAAGGTATCTAATTTTATAAAAGCTTTCAACAGATCTTTATCAAAAATGTACACAGCATGAAGCGGCTTATTCTAGCTTCCAATTACCTTCCTGTCCATATTACCTGGCAGGACGACCATTTTCAGATCAGGAAAGCGGATGAACAAACCATTGCAGGATTGCAAAATTTCTACAGTGCATTCCATCCCATGTGGGTTGGCCTTACAGAGTATGAGCATTTCGATCTCTCCGGGAAAAAAGCCCGTACCCTGGAGAAGGAACTGAAGGATTACAACTGTTTCCCCCTCTTCCCCATGCAACACGACAGGGACCTTTACCTCCATGGTTTTGCCCGGAACACCCTCTGGCCCCTGTTCCACTATTTCACAGAGCATGTAACTTACAGTGAAGTGGCCTGGCAGGCTTATGTGAAGATTAACGAACTGTATGCCAGGAAGATTCTGGAGATTATCGATGAAGGAGACATTCTCTGGATACACGATTATCATCTGCTGCTTGTACCCCGTATGATCAGGCAGGAGAAACCGGGAATATCCATCGGGTTTTTCAGTCATGTCCCGTTTCCCTCATTCGAACTATTTCGCCTGTTGCCCTGGAGGCTGGAGATCATTGAAGGCATGCTGGGTGCGGACCTGATCGGGTTCCAGACCTATGATTACGTGCGACACTTTATGAGTTCGGTCAGGCGCCTTCTGGGTGTGGATTCCATGTTCAACCAGATTTCCCTGGGAGAACGCACACTGAAGGTGGATGTCTTCCCGAAAGGGATTAATTATGACCGCTTCCGTAACAAAGCGCTTTCAATCCATTCAAAATATCCCCGGCAGTCGGTCATTCAGCGGGAGATGAAGATGTTTAAAGAGTCCGGCAACATAGAAAAACTGATCATCTCCATTGACAAGCTGGATTATACCAAAGGTATTCCTCAGCGTATAAGAGCATTTGAAAGGTTTCTCCAGACCTACCCGGAATACCAGGGGAAGATCAGTATTATTGTTCAGGCTATACCTTCCGGGGAGACCAGTGAATCGTTCTTTAACCTGAAGAGTAAAGTGGACGAACTGGTGGGACGGATCAACGGGAATTACGGGACCATTAACTGGACACCTGTCAGATATCTGAACCAGACCTTTACCATGGATGAACGAATCGATCTCTATTCTTTATCAGACATTGCACTTATCCTGCCGTTACGGGATGGAATGAATCTGGTATCCAAGGAATTCGTTGCATCCAGGCATGATGGTACAGGTGTCCTTATTTTAAGTGAACTGGCCGGATCCTCCAAAGAGCTGCATGAAGCACTGCTGGTGAATCCCAACGACCTGGATGCCATCTCCGAAGCTATCCGGGAAGCCATTGAGATGCCGGAAGAAGAACAGGTAAGGCGAAATAAGGTGATGATGCAACGCTTGCAACGCTATACCGTGGGAAAGTGGGCCCAGGCGTTTATCAAAAGTCTGGAGGGGGTGAAAGAGATTCAGGAGTTTACACTGACGCGCAAGATCAATATAACGCGCATGAAGCAGATTGTTGAAGCTTACAGGGCATCCAAAAACCGGATCCTTTTCCTGGATTATGACGGGACCCTCTCCTGGTTTAAAAAGAACCCGGAGGATGCCAGACCCGACAAGCAATTGTACGGGATCCTGAAAAAGCTTTCCCAGAACAAAAATAATATGGTGGTGATCATCAGCGGAAGGGATAAAGAGACACTGGAAAGGTGGTTTGGCAATGAGTGGAATATTCATTTTGTAGCTGAGCATGGCGTATGGATCCGCGAGCCGGGAGGGAGATGGCACATGATGGAACAGATCGATAATGATTGGAAAACATCGGTGCAACCCCTGCTCGAATATTATGTGGACCAGACACCACGTTCGTTTATCGAGTATAAAAACTTTTCCCTGGTCTGGCACTACCGGAAATCTGACCCCGACCTGGGTATTCAACGGGCATGGGAATTGAAAGATGAACTGCGCACCCTCACTTCCAACCTCAACCTGGAGATCATGGATGGTGATAAGGTGCTGGAGATCAAGTATTCAGGAATAAATAAAGGGAGAGCAGCCCTGCAAAAAATGGGAAACAACAATTTTGATTTTATCCTGGCAGCCGGAGATGACTGGACCGATGAATATACCTTTGACGCCATGCCCGAGCAGGCCTATACCATCAAGGTCGGGACCAAAACCACCAAAGCATCATATTATATTGAAAGCGTGGACCTGGTACGGGAACTGCTCTGCCGTTTCAATAAATCGAAATGCTGATGGATAAACGGACCCGTATGCATTGCCTTTTGCATGCACCTTTCGAGGGGCCCGGTATCATCACTGACTGGGCCGGAAAGAAGGGTCATCAGTTGGGGTA
The DNA here is from genome assembly GCA_024763595.1 of Bacteroidales bacterium. Lineage (GTDB taxonomy): Bacteria > Bacteroidota > Bacteroidia > Bacteroidales. Next base: position 17,244 of record JANTFK010000003.1, read on the forward strand.
TACCCGTCTGTATAACGGGGAGCCTCTTCCGGTGGCCGAAGGAGTGGATCTACTGATCATCATGGGGGGGCCGATGAATGTTTACGATTTTCATGTGTACCCCTGGATGGAGGATGAAACAGCATGGGTGGCATCATTGATTTCATCCGGAAAACCGGTGCTGGGCATATGCCTGGGGGCACAGATTATAACCGTTGCACTGGAAGCCGGGGTTTTCCCGGGTAAACATAAGGAGATTGGCTGGCACAATCTGCAATTCCTTCCCTCCCTGGGAAATTTCAAAATATGCAATGACCTTCCCCCCACCCGAAAGGTTTTTCACTGGCACGGTGATAGTTTTGATATTCCGGAGGGGGCCGTTCGTATAGCCAGTTCCAAGGCTTACTCCAATCAGGGATATATTTTCCGCGATAGGGTGGTGGCCCTCCAGTTTCACCTGGAGGTGACCCCTGCAAATGTCATGGACATGGCGAACAATTGCAGAGATGAACTGGTACCTGGGCCCCATATTCAGACACAGGATCAGATCCTGACTGAAAGGATCGATTATAAAGCCAACCAGCAGGTAATGTTCCGGTTTCTTGATTATCTTCACAGTTTTATTTCCTGAATCTTTCATAAAGGTTATGTAGTATAATGAGGCCGGTAAAACTGTTTCACCTGATCATACTAGGCGCATTCCCCTTTCTGCTGCAGGGACAGGGCAATGCTGTGAACCGGGCAGATTTCCGGATCCATGCCCGAAAAACAGATCAACCGGTAATCATCGACGGTAACCTGGATGAAGCCATCTGGTCGGAGGCTGAAAGGACCACCCCTTTTTACAGGATCACCCCCATAGATACAGGATATGCTACCGCTCAAACGGAGGTGATGGTGGCCTATGATGATAAACATATGTACATGGGGATCATCTGCCATGATACCATGCCTGGCAAAAGGCCCGTGGAATCTTACCGGAGAGACTGGTCGTTCGGAAAAAACGATAACTTCTTTGCAGCCATTGACACCTACAACGACCAGACCAACGGGTTCGCTTTCGGTGTTTCGGCAGCAGGGGCCCAGTGGGACGGAATCCAGGCAAACGGGGGGTTCGTTTCGCTGGAATGGGATGGGAAATGGCGCTCTGCAGTACAGCAACACCCGGACTGCTGGGTAGCCGAGTTCACTATTCCGTTTCGTACCATCCGATACCGCAACGGAGATACCGAGTGGGGAATCAATTTCAGCAGGCTGGACCTGAAGACCGATGAAAAATCGAGCTGGGCACCCGTACCCAGGCAGTTCCAGTCGGCCAACCTGGCATACACAGGCACACTGGTCTGGGAAGACCCGCCACCTGCTGCCGGTGTCAGGTTCTCTCTGATTCCTTATGTTTCAGGCAAAGTCACCCGGCACCATGAGAGCGAAGAACCCGTAGATTATGGAAAAGGGGCCGGACTGGATGCAAAAGTAATCCTTTCCACATCCATGAACCTGGACGTGACCATCAATCCGGATTACTCCCAGGTGGAAGTCGACCGGCAACAAACCAACCTGGACCGCTTTGAGCTTTACTTCCCGGAAAAAAGAAAATTCTTCCTGGAGAACAGCGACCTGTTTGCCAACCTGGGTACCCGAAACATACGGCCTTTCTTCTCCCGGAGGATTGGTTTAAACGCTCCGGTGATTGCAGGTGCCAGGCTCAGTGGCAACCCCGGGGAGAACTGGCGGTTGGGGCTCATGAACATACAGACAGGAGCGCAGGGCCTTCAACCGGCAGATAACTTCAGCGTTGCGGTGCTGCAACGAAAGATACTGAGCCGTTCCAATGTAGGTATTTTTATGACCAATAAACAGGTAATGGCCACACCCGAAGACACTGCTTATCATGCATACAGTTACAACCGGGTGGCGGGTACAGAATTCAACTTTGCCAGTGCCGATAATAACTGGACCGGCAAGGTATTTTATCACCAATCTTTTAATCCGGGTGAGGATGGGAACCGGTTCTCCACGGCCGGGATCATCCGGTATGAAACCAGGCGCTTTTCTGCCGGGTGGAACCAGGCATACGTGGGAGAAAACTACCTGGCTGAAATGGGTTTCGTCAGGCGCAAAGGGTATCACCAGTCCAACCCGGAAATTGGTTACAAGTTTTACACCATGTCGGACAGGATAGCCTACCATGGACCAAAACTCAAAGTAGATCTGTTCCTTGAGCCCGGTTTTTCATTTACCGACAGGGAAATTGAACTGGATTATTCCCTTACATGGATGGACCGGAGCACGATCACCCTGGAACTGGAAGAGGGATACCTGAAACTCCTGGAACCGTTCGACCCTACCAACACCGGTGGCATCAAGATTCCTGCAGGGACCGAGTTCAACTGGACAGAGGTAGCAATGACCTATACTTCCACCATGAAAAGATTGTTCACTTATATGATACAGGGCCGTTACGGCGGATTTTTTAACGGGAGCCGTCTCAGCCTGAATGCGGATCTGAATTACCGGGTCCAGCCTTACGGCAGCCTTTCTCTGATGACCTCTTTCAACAGGATTCTCCTGCCGGAGCCGTATACCAGTGCTGACCTTTTACTGGTAGGACCGCGCCTGGATATAACCTTCACGGAATCACTCTTCTTCACTACTTTTGTACAGTACAATAACCAGATTGATAACGTGAATATGAACATGCGCTTTCAGTGGCGCTTTGCTCCCGTCTCTGATCTGTTTATCGTCTATACCGAAAATGCCTACCCCTCCGGTCTCAGGACCAGGGACCGGGGCGTGGTGGTAAAGCTCTCTTACTGGATCAATTAATGCCGGTCAGGTTGGCTGCTCAGGTATTTCCGTACCTCTCACACCCAATGGATAGTTCATGGACCCGCTTCATGCAATATCGAGAATATTTCTGTAAATTGCTATAAACAGAGCGATTACATTATGCATGAAATGTCGATTGCCATGAGTATCATTGATCTGGCCACCCGGGAGGCAAAAAAGGGTAAAACCTCAAAGGTCATTGAAATTGAGCTGGATATCGGGACCATGTCCGGTATCGAGGTCCGGGCACTGAACTTTGCCATGGAAATGGCTGTGAAAGATACCATGCTTGAAACAACCAGCATCAGGATCAACACGATCGAAGCAATCGCTGAATGTCAGCAATGCGGACATGTTTTTAAACCGGACAAATACAATTTACAATGTCCCGGATGCAGGGGATTGCATATACAGATCATAAAAGGCAGGGAAATGCAGGTAAGATCACTCCTTATTGAGTAAGTCCAGGATAGCCAGCACGGTAATCTCAGGCATTTAGAATGTGAATACTTTATCGCTTTCCATGGTCCAGCGGGCAAACTCCTTCATATTGCTCAGTTTTACCCCGTCAATGAAGTCCAGGCCGGCAATTCCACGGGCCTCCGAACACCCCCCGCAACTTTTAACTTCTCCTCCCCTACTGATCACTGAGACCAGCATCCTTTCAATGTTGTAATACCCGCCAGGTATCTGCTGATTGGGCAATCCGCAAAATACGGCATCGGCAAGCAGGAATATGCGGATCTCCGCGTTTTCTCCATGTTCCATTTGCAATGTCATGGCCATGCGTAATGCATTATACACTTTCTCTGTCCCATAAGGGGCGTCATTAATGACGATCATGATCTTTTGCATTTTATTTATTTTTTTGCCGCTGCTCCAGTACAGCAAATACAATAGCAAACGTAATGACAAAATCGCGAAGGAATCTTAATGTTTTCATATTCTATCTTCTTACGTTGATTTACAGTTTATAACTTTTCTTAGCCAGGTCATAGGCCAGTGCCCTGCTCATGTTCCGGGCATCTGACATATCAATCATATGCCTGGCCACCATTCCTGCCAGGAAATTGGAATCGACCCTGCGGCTCAGATCGTGCCGGGCCGGAATAGAGGGGAAAGCACGGGTATCATCATTAAAACCCACCGTATTATAGATACCTGCGGTTTCTGTGACCTGTCGCCTGAACCGGGTGATCCCCTCAATACTGTCGTTAAACCACCATGCCGGTCCAAGCTTCATGGCCGGATAATGGCCCGCCAGTGGTGCCAGTTCCCTTGAATAGGTGGATTCGTCCAAAGTAAATACAATCAATGTAAAACGCCGGTCGTTCCCGAACCGGTTTAACAATTCCTGCAGATTCTTTGTAAACTCGGTCTGTACCGGGAAATCGCTCCCTGCATCTGGCCCGAATCTATCGAACAAAACTTTATTGTGATTGCGGAGTACCCCGCAATGTATCTGCATTACCAGTCCATCCTCAACACTCATACGGGCCATCTCCATCAACATATGCGCATGGAACAGGTCACCATCCTCTCCGGTTGCTCTTCCATGCAAAGCACGCAGGAAAATATCCTCTGCCTCTGCAGCAGTCAGCTGATGGGTGAAGGGGTTAAATACATCGTGATCGGTGGATGTGGCACCCATCGATTTGAAAAAGGTCCGCCTCTCCTCAATGGCATGCAGGAAGCTTTTATAAGAGTTGATCTCCACGCCGGACACAGCACTTAATGCATCCAGTTCCTGCTTCCAGCCTTCCCTGGTAATATGGATGAGAGAATCGGGCCGGAAACCGGGTATTACCCTGCCATTCCACCCGGAATCCAAAATCGCCCGGTGATGTTCCAGGGAATCGGTCGCCCGGTCGGTGGTACTTAACACCTCTATATTGAACTGTTCATAGAGTGCCCTTGGAAGGAATTCAGGTCTCTGCAGCTTCTCCGTCAACTGATCATAGATCAGCATGGCATTCTTTCCGGAGAGCTTCTCACTGATCCCGAAAACCTCGCTGAACTCATAGGACAACCACGCTCCTGTAGGTGTTCCGGAAAAGAGGTAATAGTGATCGGCAAAAGTCTGCCATATCTTCCGGGGGTCCGGCTCCACAGGGGTGCCATCCCGGGTTGGGATCCCAAGGGATTCCAGAGGAATTCCCCTGGAATACAACATGGTAAAAAGGTAATGGTCACGTGTAATGATCAGCTCTACCGGATCCGGGAAAGGTTTGTTTTCCGCCAGGATCCACGGTTCCACATGACCGTGCGGACTGATGATGGGAAGCTTTTTTACCGATTCATAGAGTTCAGCAGCAATCTTCCTGACTCCAGGCCCAGGATCGAAATAGCGCATAGCGTGCAGAGGTGACTTTCCCATTTCTTTTTGACTATGTGGCTTTTATGTAGTCTTCATAGAACTTTCCTATTTGATCTCTGATTTCATCCGGCACACTTGGTGTATGTGCTTTAATGATTTGCTCTATGCTGTCATGTGCCCTGTCCACCATGCTCTTCCCAAATAATCCATCATTGTTGACAATTGGCGAATTGTAGACCTCGCTACTGAGCATGAACTGAAGCGTGTGTTCATCCGTTAAATAGGTTCCGCCGGGACCAACACGGTTTATCGCTTCGTAACCTAATTTGTCTTCATCTACGGTAAAACCACCCAACATTGATACGACTGATCGATACAGTTCTGCATCCAGAATGATCTGTTCAGGCGAAATAGTTGATCCCGTCAACAAACTACCAAACCACAATCCCAAAGTTGTTCCTTTCATCAACCGTGTCATCCATGTTAAAGCTTTTGATTGTCCCGACTGCCAATCAGGGCTCCAACTGTCGACACTGCCGGCAGCAGAGAAATGACTAAATCCGAAGTAATTCGCTATATCAATATTTGCAGAAAGCATGTTATTGCGTTCAGCCACTCCATAGGACAAGCCACCGGTTGTAAGGTCTACCGGGCCGGCTGAACCTCCGTAAACACAGGGTATGCCTTCTTTTAATAACTGGGCAACGGTTAATATCCCTAAAAACTCCGCATGTGTCTGGACCGTGTTTCCGGCCATCGTAAAAGGAGATGATACACCCGCAATGGGACAGGAGCTAATTAAAAGGGCACAGTTTTGCCGGGTCAGGTATCGGATAATTTCAGATACTGATTCGCATATTTGTAACGGACTGGTTGGTGATATGGTAAACAGCATACTCGGGCCCTTGCTAAGATCCCGGTCCTGGCCTGCAATGGCAGATGCCTCTATCCAGAACATAGCTTCTTTCATATCATGGGGAGCAGCTTCTGTCAATTTTGCGGAACGCTGTAATGTGAGTGAAGCAGCGTAAATGTTTTTTTCTCCTTCAGGTGAGTCATTTGGAATGCATACAGGGCAGTTAACTTTGATCTCATCCATTGCATCGGCCAGCGCTAAGCAAGTATTCAGGTCACTCAAAGAGGAAGGTCTTACTTCTCCGGTTTGCCAGTCCCATACCTTAAGTCCCCCGGAATAGACAGCGGGCAGCGTATTACCCGTTTTTAATGCTATTTCACCACCTTTATGATCATACATAGAAAAAGATTTCGGGCTGACCTTAATGGCCCACGCTACAATGTCTGACGGAAACTTAACCAGTTGCTCTTTTTCATTAACATGAAGCCCCTTTTTAGACAGTTCATGGCAGAGCTCCGTATCCAGGACTTTCATCCCGATATTTTCTAAAACACGAAGTGAAGTCTCATGTATCTGTAAAATCTCCTTTTCTTCTAATACTGTATATTCATATCTCATAATGACGCTTTATTTTATTAGATTTTAAATATCCTGCATGCATTATCATGAAGAATTTTCTTTTTATCACTTTCAGATATATCCGCATCCAGTACTACCTGTTTCTGGCCAAAAGG
>JANTFK010000004.1 GCA_024763595.1 Bacteroidales bacterium
CGGGTATTGGATGTGGTGTCGGGTTCCATTACGGCTCCTGCAACCAAACCGGGAAAACTGGAAAAGCTGCAGGGCACAGGAAAACTGGAAAAGCCGCAGGATACGGTGGCACTCCCCCGGGTCAAACCGGGCGATGTTCCGCTTTACAATGCTGAACCGGATGATATAGCTGCTATTATTTATACTTCGGGGACCACCGGCAGGTCCAAAGGGGTTATGCTGACCCATCACAATATTGTAAGCAATGCCAAGGCTTCAGGAAGCATCCACCAGGTAATGCCCGGCGACAGGTTCCTCTCCATATTGCCCCTGGCCCATACCTATGAATGTACCATTGGGATGGTGGTTCCCCTGCTTAACGGGGCCAGCGTTCACTATATTGACCGCGCACCTACCGCATCATACCTGGCACCCCTGTTACAGCAACTGAAGCCCACAACCATGCTGACCGTCCCCCTGGTCATAGAGAAGATCTACAGGGCCAGGGTCAAACCTGCCCTGACCAAAACTCCCCTCTTAAGGTTCCTGATGCTAATCGGACCTACACGAAAACTGCTCTCCCGGGCTGCGGTGCGCAAACTGATGAAATTTTTTGGGGGAGAACTACGGTTTTTCGGAGTGGGTGGTGCCCCCCTGGCACCCGATGTGGAACAGTTCCTGCTGGATGGCGGATTCCCCTACGCCATTGGTTACGGGCTTACGGAAACATCTCCCATGATAGCCGGATTTGGACCGGCAAACGCAGTCTACCGGTCGGTTGGCAGGGTAATGAAAGATATTACAGTGAAGATAGAAAATCCTGATCCGGTTACCGGGGAAGGGGAGATCCTGGTGCAGGGACCCAATGTCATGAAAGGATATTACAAAGAAAGGGAAAAGAGTGCCGAAGTACTCACCGGGGATGGCTTCTTCCGTACCGGTGATCTGGGATACATGAACAGGAAGGGTATTCTCTTTATCCGGGGCAGGCTGAAGAACATGATCCTCGGAGCCAATGGAGAGAACATCTATCCCGAAGAGATCGAAGCTGTGATCAATTCCCGGGAGATCGTAAACGAATCCCTGGTGATGCAATACAAGGGAAAGCTGGTGGCCAGGGTACATTTGAAAATGGAAGTGTTGGAAGAACGCCTTCAACACCTGAAGGAAAATTCAGCAGATTTTCAACAACAACTACAGGAGAGAGCCAGTGAGGTGCTGGAAGAATTGATGCTGCAGGTGAATCAGCATGTATCGCGCAACGCCAGGCTGCAGATGATGATCCTGCAGCTCAGCCCCTTTGAAAAAACGCCCACCCAGAAGATCAAACGTTTCCTCTACATGTAGTCATCGTATATCCGGTAGTGAATCCCCTGGTAGTCAAAAAAATTGACCGTCTACGGGAGTAATGCTGCTCATACACTGGAGAGCAGATGATTCAGGTTCTCAAACCTGGTATGATAATCCTGGATGGAGCGGGCTATCAGATCCATGGCCTCCTCCCGGCCATACACATGGGTAATCTCCACATCAGCGGGATTCCCGGGCAGATCTTTATAGGTCAAAAAGTAGTGCCGCAACCGGTTCACAACCTTTTCAGGCAGGTCAGACACATCGTGAAAATCCTCGTAGAGCGCATCATTGTTCATAACAGCGATCAATTTATCATCAGCCTGGTCGTGATCGATCATCCTGAATCCTCCGATGGGCCTGGCACGCACAAGGATATCCCCGTGGGATATCTCCTTTTCTGTAAGAACACAGATATCAATGGGATCAGCATCTCCCACTATCTTTTCGTTCCCGGTCTTCTCCCGGCTCAGCAGGGCTACCCTGTCTCCACTGTATGTCTGCGGAATAAAACCATAGAGTGCAGGGACAGAATTGGAATATTTCTGCGGCCTGTCAATCTTCAGGTAACCCGTTACTTTATCTACCTCATACTTTACCGTATCCCTGGGCACCATTTCAATAAAACACATGACGATCCCGGGGGCTTCCGGCCCGATTTCAACACCGTGCCAGGGATGTGATTTGTAACGCAGGCCCATGAGCTTCCCTATGGGATCCATTAACTGGTTGGACATAATTTCAGATTGTTAAGTTTTACAACAAAGGCAATAACTTTTCCAGCTCCATCACCCGGCTGCCTTTGATCAGGATCAGAAACCCCGCCGGTTTCTCCTGCTCCAGGTATTGTGCCAGCTCTGCCCTCCCCCTGAAAACATCTGTGCGGGCAGATGGTTCACGCACATTATAAAAATTTGGCCCCGCCAGTAAAACACGATCCACTTCCAGTGTCCCGATCCAGCGAACCAGGCTGCGGTGTTCTTCGGCAGATGAATGTCCCAGTTCGGCCATATCACCAAGGATCAGCATGGTGGGGCCCTTTGCATGTGACAATAACCCGTTGATGGCTTCACGCATGCTGCTGGGATTGGCATTGTAAGCGTCCAGGATCAACCGGTTCCTCTTCCCATCAATAAGTTGAGATCGCTGGTTCTCAGGCGTATAGAAACTTATGGCATCTGCGATGGAAGCAGCCGGAATTCCAAAATAAAATCCGACACCGGCAGCCATCCTTATATTCTGCAAATTATAGGAACCCACCATTTTCGTCCTGCAAAAATGGTGTTCTCCGGCAACATCCAGTTCCACCTCCAGAAAAGGAGATTGACCGGTGATGCGCGCATCCACAGGCAATGTACCTTCCGGTCCCACAACCAGCTGTTGCACACCTGTGGCTGTGGCCTTTTCCATCAGCATGGTATCTTCACCATCAATGATGGCTTTGCCTTCATGGGATGCCAGGTATTGATAAAGTTCCCCCTTAGCATCAAGGACCCCTTCGATGGAACCAAACCCTTCAAGATGTGCTTTACCCACATTGGTGATCAGACCCAGTTCCGGAGCAGCAATCTGAGCCAGCAGGGCTATTTCGCCGGGATGATTCGCTCCCATCTCCACCACACAGATCTCTTCCTCTCTGAGGGAAAGGAGGGTTAAAGGAACCCCGATGTGATTATTCAGGTTGCCCTGCGTGGCACATATGCTCCGCTTTGTTGATAATACGGCCGACACCAGTTCTTTGGTGGTGGTTTTCCCGTTGCTTCCCGTGATGGCGATCACCCTGGGTAACACCTGCATGCGGTGATGATGGGCCAGCTGTTGCAATGTTTCCAGCACGGAGGGTACATATACCACACGGGTTCCCGCAGCCAGATCACTGCGATCGGTTACAGCAAGCCTGCAGCCCTTCTGCAAAGCATCCCCGACATATTTGTTTCCATCAAAATTATCTCCCCGGAGTGCAAAGAAAATCCGGTCCGAAACCTCCCTGCGGGTATCGGTACAAATACCGCCCGACGCAATATATGCGTTATAAAGCTGATGAAGTGACATGTAAACCCCGCCAACATAAAAGGCTGCTCCGGGAAAGGAACAGCCTTCTGATATTTTTCGATGTGCTTTTTCTTAAAAACCAGTAGGCGTTCCCACACGTGTCATGGCACAACGGAACCCCAGGTCATCCCTCGATTCACTTTCTTCCAGGAACCTGCGCTCACCCGGGCTCAGCCAGTAAGCCCTGTCCTTCCAGGAACCGCCTTTATATACCCTTACCTGATCATCCAGCAGGGACAATCTTTCGTTATCGTTGTTTAAATACATGGATCCCGAGCCTTCATAAGGTTCTGATGCCTGATCACCGTTTTCATAGACGGACTCCTTGTCTCCATCATGGTAGTTCCGGTAATCGGACCTCCGGTAATTAAAGCGACCTTCCGCATCGGCTTCGGTAATGGGCTCACGACGAATGTGCCCCAGGCTGTCAATAACCGGGCTCCCATTGGCATCACGGACAATCTTATCAAACTGATTACCCCTGTAGGGCCGAAAATCAGATACATCCATAGCAGACATGGGACGGTATACATCCTGCACCCACTCATTTACGTTACCGGCCATACAATAGAGCCCATAATCATTGGGCCAGTATGAGGTGACCGGTACTGTAATCGATCCGCCGTCATTCAGGCTTCCTGCCACACCCATCATATCTCCTTTTCCCCTTACAAAGTTGGCCATCATCTTACCCATGTTACGGGGACTGTCATTCCTAACATTATGACCGTTCCAGGGATAGGTCCTGCGCTCCCATACCAGCTCATCTACAGTATTACCCACCAGTCCGAGTGCTGCAAATTCCCATTCTGCTTCAGTTGGTAACCTGTATTTGGGCAACAGGATCCCGTCTTCCATGTTGATCAGCCTCGACTCCACATTGGGATTCAGGCTTGGCTGCGGATTGATAATATTGGGAGTGTAGATGCCATAAATATAAGTTTCGGTGTTGAAGTTGCGTTCATCCTGCTGATCGGTGGATAACTCAATATGCCCTATATCTACCAGTATCTTCTCATTCACCCTGTCGGTTCTCCAGATACAATAATCCTGTGCCTGAAGCCAGTTGACACCCACAACAGGGTATTCGTTAAAGGAAGGATGCCTGAAATAGTACTCCACATAGGGTTCATTAAAGGCCATGGGATCCCGCCAGACCAGTGTGTCAGGCATGGCGGACCTGACCACCTGCGGGTTATTCATTCCGAATACACGGCTCAGCCAGTGGATATACTCCCTGTAGTCCACATTCCGGATTTCGGTTACATCCATGTAGAAAGAGCTGACCGTCACCCGGCGCGGTAAGTTGTTCCATTCGTACATGACGTCATCCTGTACCTTTCCCATGGTAAAAGTACCACCTTCGATCAGTGTCAGGCCGGGACCCGCTTCCTGCTCCGATGCTGTCTTCACTTCAAATCCACCATTTTCAGGATCATTATAGGCCCATCCGGTAGTTGTTGAGGTTTTGCCTGAAGATGTCGTATCCTTTCCTCCACAACCCCAGAGCATCAGTGCAAATAGCGTTAACGAGACCAGTCTCATAATCATTTTCATGGCTTCTTGTTTTATTATTTCAATTTACTGTTAAACACAACTTAAATACAAGCAACTAATATAATAGAAACATGTACCAAATGTAACTATATTTTAGGACTTTTTATTGCCCTTCGTTTCATCGATTTATGCAGGTTTTCAAAAATTATCACCAACGATATCTCATGTGCTCCCAGGTTCGGAATATGCAAATCCGGGGGCGATAGTTTGGTATCATAACTGTAACGGACCCTGAACTGCTCATTGCCATAGCCCGCTGAGAAAATAAGGGTTCCATAGGAGAAGAACAGGTCCTGCCGGAGCCAGATCCCACCTACCAGGTTTCTGAAAAGGAGCTCCATTCCATAGTTCAGTTGTTGATAAAAATCCTGCTGAAGGAACACCAGGTTGGGTGAAAGCTGCAGCACCTCCCTTCCCAGCCGTTTCTCATAAACAGGGATGATGGCCCCAATATGTGCGGTGTATTTTCTTAATAACCTGGTATTGGGATCATCGGAAGGAGCTGTATAAGGCTCCAGCATGTGGTGTACCGCCACTCCTCCGTAGAAGATCTTGTAGAACCCGCCAAATCCCACGGAAAAATCGGGATAAGCATATGAATAACCCTGTAAAGTTGATCCGGCGGCACCCTCCAGTTCATCGGGCAGTACCAGGCCGTCGGGATTCATGTTCCGCTGTCCAACCGAGGCCTGGAATCCACCGGTAACCATCAGGTCCCGGCTAACGCGCAGGTGGTAGGCATATATTGCATCCAGGGAAAGGGTATTGAATATACCCGCACCCTGCCGGTCGTTGATCACATGGATACCGATACCCCCCTGTAACGGCTCGATAAACTGCTCATAGGATGCCTGGTAGGTGGAGTAGGGATCGGTAGCACCCGGCCACTGGTTTCTGTATCCCAGGTAAAATTTTGCGGGACCCTCCACCCCGGCCATGGCAGGGTTCATAAAAAGCGGGTTGGCGTAGAATTGTGAAGATGCCGGATCCTGTGCAACAGCCATAGCGGAAAGCACCAGCAGCACTCCCGGCATACATTTTTTTGTTCCATATCTGTGGAAATCTCTCAAATCTGCCTTTAACTTTTAACTTTTAACCCTATACTAATAACGATAAAATAACCGTTTAAATACATATCTTTCTGCCGAATCTATATTTATACATGAAGAAGTTGCTGATCCTGTTGTTGCTCTCCCTCACCACCCTGTTGTATTCTCAGGTTGAAAATATTGTCATCCAATGGGATACAACGGACATCCGGCACTTCTTTTCAAATGCTTTATACGCAGACGGTGACAATACGTTACCTTATGTCACAAGAAAAATTCCATGGACCTCCAAAGGCATGATTCCGAAGGTCACCATTCAGGTAACTGAAAGTACTGTAATAGATGAAGAAAGACTTTCAGGAACAGGAGTTTATACCGGGCATGCCGGGCCGGCCCCACTGCTGGAATACTCCCTGGTACGCGCTGCAGGAAAATCCTATGTAGTCGTCAAAACATTGCCTTTCCGCAGAACAGCCTCAGGTAAACTCGAAAGGATCAACACCTTTCAGATCAAGCTGGAAGGAGAACCTGCACTGGCGGCCCTGAAGAGCGAAATAAAGGGAAGCTGGGCCGCTCACTCGGTACTGGCCAGTGGCAACTGGTATAAGATCTCGGTGGAACAGACCGGTATGCATAAACTTACATACGAACAACTGCAGGAAGCAGGTCTGCAGAATCCGGCCTCGGTTCGCATATATGGATCGGGGGCAAAGCAACTGCCGGAGGCTTTCTCGCAGGGGTACATTGATGACCTGGCTTCGGTTCCCGTACACATGTTCAAGGGCAGCGACGGAATTTTTGGCCCGGGAGACTTTATCCTCTTTTATGCACAGGGTCCGGTAGCCTGGTCTTATGACATGGAAACAGGGTTCTTTCGCCACCATCTGCATGCCCATGCCAGGAAAGGCTACTATTTTCTCACAGACAGCCAGGGCCCGGTGGATACTCCTGAATTGCTTGAACTCAGTGAGCAGGCTCCAACCATGGAGGTAAGCTCGTATGATTACCGCTCCTACCGGGAAGATGAGACCTACAACCTGATCAAATCGGGTAAGACCTGGTTCGGGGATAAATTTAGCGTAAACCTGGAAGAGCATTATCCTTTCACCCTGCAGGAACGGGTAGCCGGAGAACCTGTACAAATCAGAGTGGCCGTTGCAGCCAGGTCCGGAGTCAGTTCCACCTTCAGTGTCAGGGCAAACAACAATCTCCTGGGAAGCGTCAGTGTAAGCAATACGGACCTGAGCCATTACACAGCTACCTATGCCTACCAGAACAACCAGATCTTCTCATACCTGCCCCAGGACGATTATCTGACCGTATCCCTCACGTACAACCGTCCGGATCCCAACTCTGAAGGGTGGCTGGATGCGATTACCGTCAATGGAAGGAGTCATCTCCGGCTGAATGGAAATGAGCTGGCTTTCCGGGATTCCAGGAGTACTGGTGCAGGCAATATCACCCGGTTCAGCATATCCAATGTAAACAGTGAAACCGTCATATGGGAAGTTACCCAACCCGGGTTCCCCGTCGCCATCCCATACAACATCAACGGATCCGTGGCTGAGTTTACCATTGAGACAGGGCAGTTGAGGGAGTTCATCGCATTCGACCCGACGGGCAACTTTCCCGTCCCTGTATACACCGGTGAGGGAGTGGGCCCGGTAGAGAATCAGGATCTGCATGGATTTGAACACCCCGATATGGTTATTGTTACACCTGCACCGTTCCTGGAACAGGCTGAGCGTCTTGCAACATTCAGGGAGAGCGAAGATGGCCTGGTTGTCGCCGTTGTATTGCAGGAGCAGGTATTCAACGAATTCTCATCAGGGACCCCCGATGTATCGGCCCTGCGTAATTTTATGAAAATGTTCTATGACCGCTCAGGAGGAACGGGACCCTATTGCCGTTACCTCCTGCTCATGGGCGACGGTTCGTATGATAACCGGGGGAGTAAGGAGAAACCCAACAATCCTAACCTGTTGCTTACCTACCAGTCGGATGAATCACTCTCCCCAACACGCTCCTATGTTTCTGATGATTTCTTCGGGCTGCTGGACACAGATGAAACCATGTACAATGGTCTGCTTGATATCGGTATCGGGCGGCTGCCTGTCTCCGATGAGGAGGAGGCCCGCCTTATGGTGGACAAGATTATCGGATACCAGGCCCCGGACAAACAGGGTGACTGGCGCAACCAGCTCTGTTTTATCGGAGACGATGAGGATTCCAATATCCATATGCGACAGGCAGATGAGCTTGCCAGGTACGTGAATGTACACTACCCCGACTACAACATTAATAAAATCTACCTGGATGCATACCCGCAGGAGGAAAGGGCCACCGGCGACCGCTACCCCGATGTGAACCGTGCCATCAATAACCAGATGAACCGGGGAGCATTGATCGTAAACTATACGGGCCATGGCGGTGACAAGGGTTTGGGACATGAACAGATTGTAACCTTCAATGATATCTTCTCCTGGAAGAATAAAAATAAGCTGACCCTCTTTATGACCGCCACCTGTGAATTCAGCAGGTATGATGAATATGACAGATCCCAGGACCAGGAGACCACCTCCGCGGGAGAAGAGGTTCTCCTGAATCCTGAAGGAGGAAGCATCGCGCTTTTCACCACCACCAGGCTTGTCTATTCCGGACCCAACTATGTCCTCAATGAAAAGTTTTATGAAGTGGTGTTTTCAAAGGATGCCAACCAGCAGAACTACAGGCTTGGAGATATTATCATCTACAGCAAGAACAACGCCGGTGCCGGAATCAATAAACGGAATTTCACCCTGCTGGGGGATCCCTCCATGCTCCTGACTTATCCGCAACAACGGGTGGTAACCGATTCCATTGATGGCAGGGAGCTGTCGGCAGGAGACACCATTTCCGCTTTTCAGTGGGTGACCATATCGGGACACCTGGAGACCCGTGAAGGCATGCTGATGGAAAATTTCAACGGAACCGTCTACCCGCTGGTATTCGATAAGGAGAAACGCGTGGAAACACTCTCCAATGATGGTGGACCGGTCTATAAATTCAGCACCCGGAACAACATCCTGTACAGCGGAAAAACTTCGGCGAAAGCCGGAAGATTTTCTTTTGGATTTTATGTGCCCAAAGACATCAATTATTCCTTTGGCAGTGGAAAGATCAGCTATTATAGCAACGATTCCCTGGTGGATGCCCACGGTTCCTGTGAAAATTTTACAGTGGGGGGCATAGGCTCCGATAATGCTTTCGATAGTGAGCCCCCTGAAGTAGAACTCTATATGAACGACACCTTTTTTGTATCGGGCGGCATTACCAACAACAATCCTGAATTGCTGGTAAGGGTACGTGACAATTTCGGTATCAATACCACCGGTAACGGTATCGGGCACGATCTGACCGCTGTCATGGATGAGGACCGGATCAATGCCATTATCCTGAATGAATTCTACCAGGCCAATATCAACAGTTATAATTCCGGCGTGATCCGTTATCCTTACAGCAACCTGGAACCGGGTCGCCACCGGGTTACGGTAAAGATCTGGGATATTCACAACAATTCATCTGTTGCAAATATCGATTTCCTGGTTGTGGAGACGGAAGCCATGTTGCTGGAACAGCTCTATAATTATCCAAATCCCTTCTTTGACCGGACCTGGTTCAATATTGCCCATAACCGTCCCGACAGCAACCTGAAACTGGTACTAACCATCTATAACCTCTCAGGGGAAATGGTCAGGATCATCGAACGCCGGATCTTCTCGGCCGGATACAGGCTGGAACCCGTTGAGTGGGACGGCACTTCGGAAGGTGGTTCAAAAATGGGTGGGGGCGTTTATCTCTACAGGGCCACCATCACCACGGAAGAGGGGGAAGTTGCTTCCGAAAGCGGAAAACTGATCATTACCCGTTAAACGGAAAAATAATTTCGCATTGTATACTAAAACTGACCGTTTTACGTACTTATAAAGTGCCGGTGAAGAAGCCCCTCCGGCCTACAGATATTATTTATAAATATGTTATATTTGCAGACCAAAACCATTGAAATGATAAAAGGACTGAGAGCGGGAATGATCATATGGATGACCAGCATACTTATTTTACCTTCAGTGGATCTCTCTGGTCAGATCTCTTCCGGACAACTGGGAGGTGCTGAATTGAATGCCATACAAACCTCCCTCCCTTTTCTGACCATCGCTCCCGATTCAAGGGCAGGTGCCATGGGAGATGTAGGTGCGGCCACAACCCCGGATGTGAATTCACAGCACTGGAACATTGGAAAATATGCTTTTATTGACAGTAAAGGAGGTTTTGCCATCTCCTATACGCCCTGGCTCAGGAACCTGATTCCGGACATCAACCTGGCTTATCTTACCGGTTTTTACAGGGTGGACGACCAGCAGGTGATATCTACTTCACTGCGCTATTTTTCCCTGGGTAATATTGTATTTACCAACATCAACGGGGATGTAATGGGGGAGTATAATCCCAATGAATTCGCAATAGACGCGGGTTATTCGCGTATGTTTACAGAGAACTTCTCCGGAGGAATTGCTTTCCGTTTCATACGCTCCGACCTGACAAGCGGACAGCAAACATCTGACGGGCAGGATACCAGGCCGGGTATATCGTTTGCATCTGATCTGGGTTTCTACTATCACAGGGACATTGATGTGGGCTCCAGTGACGGAGAATGGGCCGCAGGTGCAAGCCTTACCAACATGGGTACGCCTGTCTCCTATACCGTGGATGCCGAAAAGACACCCATCCCCACCAATCTCAGGTTAGGCGGCCGGTTCAGCTATAACATCGACGATTATAATACGGTCTCTTTCCACGCTGACATGAATAAATTGCTGGTCCCCACACCACCTAAAATGACAACAGATACCGCCACCGGTGAACTGGTGGTCCTGCGTGGCAAAGAGGCGCCCGGATCCACCGTGCTGGGCATGTTCCAGTCTTTTTACGATGCCCCCGGAGTGGACAGGGGTGACGGCACCTACAGTGTACTGGCTGAAGAGTTTCATGAGATTGCTTACAGTATTGGTGCCGAATACTGGTACAGGAACCAGTTTGCCATCCGGGCGGGTTATTTTCACGAGCATGCCAGCAAAGGAAACAGGAAGTACTTCACTGCTGGGGTGGGCCTCAAACTGAATGTCTTCTCGCTTGACTTCTCCTACCTGGTACCTACCAACGGGCAGAACAGCCCCCTCGCCAATACGCTCAGGTTCACCCTGGGCTTTGACTTTGCTGATCTGAATCTATAGTCATACCATGAGCTTCCGGATCGGTTTCGGATATGATGTACACCGGCTGGAGGAAAATCTTCCTTTCTGGCTGGGGGGTGTACGTATCGAACATACCAGCGGTGCCGTGGGACATTCAGATGCCGATGTACTGATACATGCCATGTGTGATGCCTTGCTTGGAGCAGCGGCCCTGGGTGATCTCGGAGAACATTTCCCCGATACGGATCCCGGGTTCAAAGGGATCGCCAGCACGATACTGTTGAAAAAAACCATGGAACTGATACGTTCCAGGGGATATGAACTGGGAAATGTGGACAGTACCGTTTGTTTGCAGGCGCCAAAAATCAAACCATATATTGCCGGGATGCGCCGGCATTTAGCCCGTACGATGGGAGTGGACGAGGAGCTGATATCGGTCAAGGCCACAACCGAGGAACGGTTGGGATTTACCGGCCGACGGGAGGGGGTCTCGGCTTATGCCGTGGTAATGATTACATCAGCTGTCTGAATTATCTTTTATTATCATTATCTTTGTTGTTAATGAATTCACAGCAGGTTTTGAATAACAGGGGAAAAACCGTTGTACTGGGCGCAAGTCCCAACCCCATCAGGTTCTCACACAAGGCGGTAAAGAGCCTGCTGAGGCATGAAAAAGAGGTTGTTGCCATTGGTTTCAAGGAGGGCAGGATCGTAGATGAAGAGATTCTCACGGGCATGCCCCATATTGATAATGTGGATACGGTTTCCATCTATATCGGATCTTCCAGGCAACAGGATTACTACGACTATATCATCTCACTCAAACCCAGGAGGGTCATTTTTAACCCCGGAACCGTAAACCCCGGGTTCATGGCACGTTTGCAACGCAAGGGGATCGAACCTGTCAGTGAATGTATGCTGGTCATGTTACACGACAACGAGTTCTGAGCGCCTGATATGATGGTAGAAATCAATGATCTGGCGCTGCTCAGGGAACGTATTGAGACCGAGAAAGGCGTTCTCCTCTATTTTTCCAACGATGCCTGTTCGGTTTGCAAGGTCCTGAAACCAAAAGTATCCGGGCTGCTCAAAGAGTGGTTTCCCCGTGTCAGGACCCATTATGTGGATACCGAGAGAAGTCCCCTCCTGGCGGGCCAGCACAGCGTTTTCACCATACCCACCATCCTGATCTTCTTTGAAGGCAAAGAGTATATCCGGCTGAGCCGGAACATCAGCATGCACCAGCTGGAGGCATCCATTGCCAGGCCCTACAGCCTGGTGTTTGAGGAGTGAGCTCACAACACTGCTACTTCCCGTTCCATTGTCAAATTTCCGGGTCTTTATATTTCATCATATGAGAAACTTGGCATACCTTAACTAAAGGTGACCAACTTATGAACGCTTCAAAACCGGTAAATGAAGTATTTATACGGAAGCTTGAAGAGGATGGAAGTTTTAAATACTGGGGAAAGGCTGAGCTGATTGTGGATGGTGAAACAGTGGGTGATCCTCCCCGTGGAAGTTGGGAAATGACATGGCGTGGTTATCTTACCTTTACGCCGGATGGCCCCTCATTAATAGCCTATGCATCCGGAACAGGGAAAGAAGGTGCGGTGAAAGGTCTGGTTGCCAATTGGGAATATGAACGCGATTTTTCTCTGGGGGTATATACTTATGAGGGTTTTTATCATTAAGTAGCAGAGAAAAACGAAAGGGTCATCATATCGACACTTCCCTGCCTGGGTGATCCGGTTCATCCAGCAGATCCTCATCCACCAGGTTGGGAAGGGTCACTTTTAACAGGGGCGAGCGTTCCATCTCCCGTTTGATGGCGCTCATGGCCCCTTTGTTCCTGGCCCAGCTTCTGCGGGCGATCCCGTTGTTCACATCCCAGTGCAACATCATTTCCAGCCTCCGGTCAGCCTCCGCAGATCCATCCAGCAACATGCCGAATCCGCCGTTGATCACTTCACCCCAGCCAACACCTCCTCCGTTGTGCAGGGAGACCCAGGTAGCACCGCGAAATGCATCGCCTATGACATTCTGGACCGCCATATCGGCCGTAAAACCCGAACCGTCATAAATGTTGGAAGTCTCCCGGTATGGTGAATCGGTCCCTGAAACATCATGGTGATCACGCCCCAGCACAACCGGTCCGGTGATCTTTCCCTCCCTGATAGCCCGGTTGAAGGCCCGGGCTATGGCAATGCGTCCCTGGCTGTCCGCATAAAGGATCCTGGCCTGGGAACCCACCACCAGGTTGTGGTTCCCGGCCTCCCTGATCCAGTGTATATTATCCTGCAACTGGCCCATGATATCTTCCGGTGCAATGGCGGCCAGTTTCTCCAACTCCTCCACGGCAATGGAATCGGTCATGGCCAGATCGGCCGGGTCCGAAGAGGTACAAACCCAGCGAAAGGGTCCGAATCCATAGTCGAAAAAGAGGGGACCCATGATGGCCTGTACATAAGACTGGTATCTGTATGCTCTGCCATGTGCTCCACCATCTGCTCCTTCCTGATCCCCTTCATTAAAAATGTCAGCACCCGCCCTGCCCGATTCCAGCAGAAATGCATTCCCGTAGTCCCAGAAATACATCCCCTTCCGGGAAAGCGCATTGATGGCGGTCACCTGCCGGCGCAATGAAGCATAAACCTCCTCCCGGAACCGCTCCGGGTCCCCGGCCATCATCCTGTTGGCCTCTTCGAAATCCAGTCCGGCCGGGTAATACCCCCCACCAAATGGATTATGCAGCGAGGTCTGGTCCGATCCCAGATCAATATGAATATCATTTTCCAGTAAATACTCCCACAGATCCACCACATTGCCATGGTAGGCCATCGAAACAGCTTCCCCGCTGTTACGGGCCCTCTCCAGCCGGTCAGCCAGCCGGTCCAGGTCAGAAAATATCTCATCCACCCATCCCTGATCATGCCGTACGGCTATGGCTTTGGGATTCACCTCTGCCACCACACAGATACCCCCCGCAATCACGGTGGCCTTTGGTTGTGCCCCGGACATGCCTCCCAGTCCCGAGGTTACAAATACCTTTCGTTTCATGGTGCCATCCCCCTCTTTGAGCATCAGGCGGCCGGCATTCAGCACCGTGATGGTTGTTCCGTGCACAATGCCCTGCGGACCGATATACATAAACGATCCGGCTGTCATCTGTCCATACTGCGTTACCCCCAGCGCATTCATACGTTCATAATCATCCGGGGACGAGTAGTTGGGAATCACCATACCATTGGTCACCACTACCCGGGGAGCTTCCGGATGTGACGGGAAGAGGCCCAGCGGGTGACCGGAATAGAGGACCAGCGTTTGCTCGTCGGTCATCTCTGCCAGGTATTTCATCACCAGCCTGTACTGGGCCCAGTTCTGAAATACCGATCCGTTTCCCCCGTAGGTGATCAGCTCATCGGGATGTTGTGCTACTGCATGATCCAGGTTATTGGAAAGCATCAGCATGATGGCAGCCGCCTGTCTGGAACGGTGTGGATAAGCATCCAGGTTGCGTGCCGTAATGGAATATTCGGGTTTATAGCGGTACATATAGATCCGGCCATACTGTTCCAGTTCATCGGCAAACTCCCTGGCCAGCAGGGCATGGTGCTCCCGGGGAATATACCTGAGGGCGTTCCTGATGGCCAGTTTTTTCCCGGCTGGTGTCAGAATATCCTTTCTCCCGGGAGCATGGTTGAGCTTTTTATCATAGGGTTTCTGTGGGGGCAGATTCCCGGGGATACCCTCCAGGACCGCAGCTTTAAATTGTTCCGCATTCATGAGTTGCAATGGATTTACACCATCAAAATTACAAATTTAAGCGGCTGCCGGTACGGTCCCCTGCCGGTTATAAAACACACAGGCTATAGCGGGCAAGTTTGCCTATGGATCAGGGCAGTTCGGAGATCAAGACAGGACATGGATCAAGGCAGGTCGGGGATCAGGGCAGGTCGGGGATCAGGGCAGGTCGGGGATCTGTTGACGGATCCGAATGGCCAGGTCCGCCGAGAGCCTCATGGCTGACTGCCGGTCCAGGTGGTTTCCGTCAAAAGTCTGGTAATCCCTGAGAGAAAAGGGGATCCAGATGCCCCCTGCAGCTTTGAAGCGGTCCACAAACGCTGTTTCATTAAAGCCGCTCTTCTCCTGTTCCAGTTTCCAGATGGACCAGGCGGTGGGCGGCCGGAATCCCACCACATGAATTCCCATTCCGGTCCACCGGGCTGTAAAGCGGAGAAGCTCTCCGATCACCTCATCGCTCACTTTATTCTCCGTGAATATATCTTCATAAAACCTGGCAGAATAGCCGGTATCGGGCACGATCCAGGATGACTCCACCCATCCGTTGGTATGGTATGTGATCCGGTAGTTATCGGGCTTGCTCTTTCCGCTCAGCTTCCCGGCGAGTTCCGGCAGGTCGTAAGGGACAAAGAACTCTTCAACCCTGGAGAAGTAAAGGTTCTGCAATACCTCCTCTTTTTTCTTGCCCGTCTCCCACAGATAGTGGGCACACCTGGCAGCATTGGGAGTCAGGGAATGAGGAGAAATGCCCAGTACGATCACCTTTACATCAGAAGCCGTATCGAGCTTATTCTCCAGCCCCTCCAGGTAAGCATGGCAATAACCATTGGACCAGAAGGCATAGTTGTATGCTTCATATCCATCAAATTCAGCCTCAAAATGATCGGGTGAGATACCCCGGAAAACCCGGGAATCGCCCCCGAAAACCACCGGATACTGTTTCTTATTTGTAACCTTGCCGATCCAGTAGCGTTTTTTCCGTATCTCCTCCGAATCCATTTTATCCCTGAGAAAATAGAGCGGGATCGCCACCAGGGCAGTCAGTAAAAACAGATATGGTATCCTTCTTTTCAACATGGTCAGAACTGGAAATAGATAAATACGTTACCCTCTCCCCGCAGGTAGATGCATGCCAGCAACATGATTAAGAGATAAAGCAGATCAGCAGCCCTTCTGTAGCGGACTGGCAGCAACAGGTGTGGCTTGAACCTGAAATAGGTGACCAGTTCTATTGCCAGGCTCACTCCCAGCCATATCATCCCGTTCCGGATCTCCGGGTTGAGTATAAAATCCCCGCCCCCTTTCCAGCTGAACATATCGGCCAGTATCTTGACTGCGTCCCCGTAACTTTCGGCCCGGAAGAAGACCCACCCGGCCAGTACCAGTACATTGGTGATCAGGATGGAGAGAAAGACTCCTCCCGGAAGTCGGCTCAGCTTCCGTGGCCACCGGGTCAACCTCTCCAGCGATATGTAGAAGGCATGCAATGCTCCCCAAATGACAAAGGTCCACGCAGCACCGTGCCACAGTCCGCTGACCACCATGGTGATCCACATAAAAATATGGGCATTCAACCTGCCCTTCCTGGAACCACCCAGCGGAATGTAGAGATAATCCCTGAACCATGTGGAGAGCGAGATATGCCACCTGTTCCAGAACTCCCTCAGGGAGCGGGAATGGTAAGGATGGTTAAAGTTAATCCGGAAATGGAGCCCCATCCATTTGGCCAGTCCCCTGGCAATATCGGAATATCCGCTGAAATCGAAATAGATCTGGAAGGCAAAACCGATCATGACCATCCACCAGAAAGGAGCGTTGTCGGTCTGATGGATATTGGCAAACCCGGAATTTACCATCGGGGCAATATTATCGGCCAGCACCACCTTCTTAAAATAGCCGATGATGATCAGTTTCAAACCGTTCCACCGCTCCGGTTCGTTGGTTGGCCGTAAATGCTTCAGCTGGGGCATCAGGTCCCTGGCCCTCACAATGGGCCCGGCCACCAGCTGGGGGAAGAGCGAAAGGTAGGCAAAAAAGTGCAGCACATTCCGGGTCGGTTTCAGCACTCCGCGGTATACATCAATGGTATAGCTCATGGATTGAAATGTGTAGAAGCTGATCCCCACCGGAAGCAATAGCATAAAACCCGGCACATTTTCCGCCAGGTGGCTTTCCATGCCCGCCAGGGCCAGTAAACGGTCCAGGTTCCCCGCAATAAAAGCGGAGTACTTAAAAACCGCCAGCGAACCCACATTGCCCAGGACAGAGAGCACCAGGAAGAGCTTCCTTCTTCCCGGATAACGGTAAATGCCCCGGGCCCCGAAATAATCGATAAACCCGCTTGCCAGGATCAGAAAAAGGAAACGCCAGTCCCACCAGCCATAAAAGAAAAAGGATGCTGCCACCAGGTATCCCCAGCGCAAATTGGGCTGTTGCAACCTCCTGATAAAATAGAGAAGTGAAAAGAAAATGGCTCCGAAAACAAGGAAAATAAATGAATTAAAAAGCATTCCCGGCAGATGTGGGTATTAAAAACTGAGCCAAAATTAATATAATAATCCCCTTCATCGAATTTTCACCGAAATTTTGCTTTTCCTGAAGAAGTTGCGTGCACATTTGTTAGTTTTACGTGTTATTAATGCATGAGTACATCAAATATGTTTGCTATTAAACGAACATGATTAAAATGAATTCATGTGAGAGCGGAACGGTTATATCCGTTCTCAAATTTTCAAATAGAATGAAATTAAATTGAAAATTTTAAACAGATGAATAAAAAGAAGAGAACCTGGATCATTATCGCGGTTATTGTTCTGCTGGCCATCCTCTGGGGTGTGAAAAAGTACAATGGATTTGTGACCCTGGAAGAGGGGGTTACCGGACAATGGGCCAATGTGGAGACCCAGTACCAGCGAAGAGCCGATCTGATTCCCAACCTGGTAAATACGGTAAAGGGCTATGCCGATTTTGAGCAGGAGACACTTACACAGGTGATCGAGGCCCGGGCGAAGGCGACCAGTGTAACAGTCGACCCCTCCAACCTGAACCCCCAGTCCCTGGCTGCTTTCCAGGAGGCACAGGACGGGTTAAGCTCGGCTCTTTCCCGGTTGCTGGTTACCGTTGAACGTTATCCCGACCTGAAAGCCAACCAAAACTTCATGGATCTGCAGCATCAACTGGAAGGGACCGAGAATCGCATTGCGGTTGAACGGCGAAAATTCAATGAGATCACCAGGGGATTCAATACCGCTATCAGGAAGTTCCCGGCCAGTATGGTAGCAGGGATCACGGGATTCGGGAAGAAAGGGTATTTTAAAGCAGCCACAGGTAGCGAAACAGCACCGGAAGTATCATTTTAAACGAATGAAAGCAATTAATTTTTTCTCTGCCGGAGAAAAGGAACAGATTCTGTCAGCCGTAAAGGAGGCTGAACTGAATACTTCCGGGGAGATCAGGGTACATATTGACAACAATTGCAGGGAAGATGTGATGGACCGGGCCGCATGGTGGTTTGCAAAACTTAAGATGCACAGAACCGCGCAGCGGAACGGCGTCCTCTTTTACCTGGCAGTAAAGGACCGCAAATTTGCCATCCTGGGGGATGCAGGGGTCAATGCAGTAACCGCAGATGACTTCTGGGATGCTATCAAAGAGAAGATGGCGGAGCATTTCTCGGAGGGAAGGTTTGCCACCGGCCTCAGTGAAGGTATCCGGATGGCGGGTGAGGCGCTGAAGCAGCATTTCCCCCACCAGGCAGATGATGTGAATGAATTGCCGGACGAGATATCATTTGGAGGAGACACATGATGAAGAAAATTGCCCTGTCATACATACTAGTAATGGTACTGCTCTCCACGGGTATCAGTGCCACAGCGAAACTTCCCGGGGACAAACTTCCGGTTCCGGACGCTCCCGCTTCATGGGTAAATGATTATGCCGGTGTGTTCAGTGCTGCCCAAGCGGCACAGCTGGACCGGAAACTGAGTGCCTTTGAAAACCGCACCTCCACCCAGATCTTTGTGGTCACCCTGGATGACAATGGAGGCTATCCCGCATCCATGCTGGCCCCCATGATCGGTGAAAAGTGGGGTGTGGGACAAAAAGGCAAAGATAACGGGATCGTTATCCTGGTGGATATGCAGGAACGGGATGTATTCATCTCCACCGGATACGGAAATGAGGAGTTTGTGACCGATGCCCTCAGTGGGCGCATTGTGGATCATGAGATCCTCCCCAATTTCAAGAAGGGTGACTATTTTGCCGGAATTAACCAGGCCACCGATGTGCTGATCTCCCTGCTGGACGGGAAATTCACAGCCGATGAGTACAAGAAGCAGACCGCTTCCCGGGGAGGTTCATCCATTGGCGGAGTTATTTTTTTGATCATTGTCTTTTCCATGCTTTTCGGCCGCTCCAGAAGAAGTACCGGAATGGGCCGGGGCAACCTGCCCTTCTGGATCGCCCTTGGAATGATGTCGGGAGGCCGGCACTCGGGGAGCTGGAACAACTTCTCCTCCGGTAGCGGAGGTTTTGGCGGTGGTGGCGGTTTTGGCGGATTCTCCGGTGGCGGAGGAGGATCATTTGGCGGTGGCGGTGCCGGGGGAAGCTGGTAAATATGAAAAATCACAGCATTTTGAAAAAATACACCATCATCGTTGCCGGGTTGATCCTGGGCATGGCACTCACTGCCCAGGAGAAACGTCTCAGGGTACTCTTTACCGGTGATATCATGGGGCATGACTCCCAGATCGCATCGACCCTGGCCACCGGTGAGCCCGGCTACGATTACAAACCCTGCTTCCGCTATATCAGGCCCTACTTCCAGGAAGCTGACCTGGTTGTGGGCAACCTGGAAGTTACCCTGGCCGGACCGCCCTATAAGGGATATCCTCATTTTTCCAGTCCCGACGAACTGGCCGATGCCTTACAGTGGGCCGGATTTGATCTGCTGCTCACTGCCAACAATCATGCCCTGGACAGGGAAGCAGCAGGACTGGCACGCACCATCAATCAACTGGACAACAGGGGGTTATTTCACACAGGCACCTTTACGGGACCTGAGCAGCGGAAGCGCTACTACCCCCTGGTGCTGGAAAAAAACGGGATCCGCATTGCATTGTTGAACTACACATACGGCACCAACGGACTGAAGGTACGGCCTCCTTTTATGATTAACCGGATCGATACAGTGCTCATGCGGCAGGATCTTCAGAAAGCTGTCACTGCCGGGCCCGATTTTATAGTAGTCACCATGCACTGGGGAGATGAGTATCAGATAAATGAAAGTCATCAACAGCGGAAACTCGCTTCATTCCTGTTCAGGCATGGCGCAGATGCCATTATCGGTTCACATCCGCACGTGGTACAACCCATCCGGGAGGATGGGAACGGACACCTGGTGGTTTACTCCATGGGAAACTTTATATCGAACCAGCGGGAGCGGTACAGGAATGGCGGGATCGCTGTTGAACTGGAACTGGTGAAGCGGGCTGACGGCACTGCCATACACAGCTATAACTACCTCCCCGTCTGGGTCTGGAAACCGGTTACAAAAAAAGGCACCGTGTTTACACTGGTGCCTGCCATGATGGATCCTTTCTCTATTTCAGAACCGGAAATGTCTGCCACAGACAGGGGAGACATGATCCGCTTTCTCGAGGATACAAGGCTCCGGCTGGGAGACGTGCCTATGCGTTCTCTTCACTGATCTGCGAATCAACCAGGATCCGTCCGCAGTATTCACAAACAATGATCTTCTTCCTGGAGGCTATATCCAGCTGCCGTTGCGGCGGGATCTTGTTAAAGCAACCCCCGCAGGAATCACGTTCCACCGGCACGACTGCCAGCCCGTTACGCGCATTTCCCCGGATCTTTTTATAGGCTGTCAGAAGCCGTTCTTCAATGATCTCTTCCAGTTCGGCTGATTTCTTCTCCATCACATCCTCTTCCTTCCTGGTCTCTTCAACAATATCTTCCAGCTCCTTTTTCTTATTCTCCAGGTCCAGCTTCCGCTCTTCCAGTATGGTAGTAGATTCATCGATCACAACTTTCTTGTCATCTATCTGTGCGGAAAATTCCCTGATACGTTTTTCGCAGAGTTCAATCTCCAGTGCCTGGAACTCGATCTCCTTGGAGAGAGAATCGTATTCCCGGTTGTTCCTGACATTATTTTGTTGCTCCTGGTACTTCTTTATCAGTTCCTGTGCATTGGCGATCTCCTGTTTCTTACCGTTGATGGACTTCTCCAGGTTCTCAATATCATCATTGTATTTTGAAACCCTGGTCTGCAGTCCTGCTATTTCATCCTCCAGGTCCTCTACCTCCAGTGGCAGCTCGCCGCGAAGGATCCTGATCTTATCTATTGCGGTATCAACCATTTGCAATTCATACAGTGCTTTCAACTTCTCGGCAACTGTCATCTCTGCAACCTCTGCGTTCTTGTTTGCTTTGGCCATGAACTAAAAATATTTAATTGGATTTGTGTCTGTTTCCGATAAACGGACTGCAAATTTAGGGAATTTTTTCATAAGTAGATCATAAAAAAGATCCCTTGTAAACTGCTCACTTTCAAAATGACCCACATCCATCAGTACGATACGCCCGTCTGCTTCAAAAAACTGGTGATATTTCAGATCACCAGTGATAAACACATCCGCACCCACGGCTTTCGCCCTGCTGATCAGAAAGCTGCCGGTTCCGCCACACAGGGCTATCTTCTTCACCGGCTTTCCCAGCAAAGCCGAATGCCTGATCACACCGGTCCCCAAACGGTCTTTCAGAAAACCCATAAACACCTCCTCATCCAGTGAAACCTCCAGTTCACCAGCCATACCCATTCCGCCCCGGTCGTACCTGTTATCCAGGGAATAGATATCATAGGCAACCTCCTCATAGGGATGGGCCCTGATCATGGCATCGACAACCCTGCCTGCCAGATGGGCAGGAACAATGGTCTCAATCCGGGTTTCCGGCTCCTGATGCATGGTTCCCGGTGTACCCACATAAGGATCGCTCCCTTCGGAACCCCTGAAAGTGCCTGTACCCTCCAGGTTGAAACTGCACCGGTCATAGGCTCCGATATGTCCGGCCCCTGCATCAAACATGGCCTGTCTCACCAGATCCCGTTGTTGATGCGGCACGAAGACCACTATCTTTTTTAATTGATCGCGCATGGGGTCCAGGATCTGCTGGTTTACCAGTCCCAGCCGGTTGGCCAGGGCACTGTTTACCCCACCGGCAATGGCATCAAAGTTGGTATGCCCGGAGTAAATGGCGATCTCCTTTTTGATGGCCAGGCGTACAATTTTTTCCGCCAGGCTTTTTCCCGTCACCGAATTGAGTCCCCCGAAAATAACCGGATGATGCGAAATAATCAGGTTAAACCCCAGATCATCAGCCTCATGCAAAACACCTTCCGTTACATCCAGTGCGATCAGTATTCCGGTTATTTCCATACCAGGATCACCTACCTGAAGTCCTGAATTATCGTATGATTCCTGAAATGTGAGTGGTGCCAGGCTCTCCAGGTAGCCGGTAATCTCCTTGATCTGCATCATTGAACCAGGTCGGTAAGCATTCCTTTGATATTCTCCAGGGATTTGATGATCTCAAAATTATGCTCCGTGTCTTCCCTGTTCTCCTTCATCTTCTTCTTTGCACCTTTGAGGGTCATTCCTTTTTCTTTAACCAGGTGGTAGATCATGTGGAAATTATCGATATCCTTTTTGGTGAAGAGCCTGTT
>JANTFK010000005.1 GCA_024763595.1 Bacteroidales bacterium
CCACCTCCAGATCCAGGTTGAATAGGGTGTTGACCGTATCAACAAACAGATAGCTGTATTTAAAATAGGAGAGCATGAACAGGTTAATGAAGATGCTCATGAACACCCCGAACCGCTTCCAACCCCTCTGCTTTGAATAAAAAATCAGATTACCCAGGTAATAGTCAGATACGGTAGAAAATACCAGGATCAGGAAAAAGAGCCCCGATGTTTTCCAGTAGAAGAAAAGACTGGCTGCAAAAAGGAACGCGTTTCTCAAAGCCCGTTGCCTGTAAATCCCCGAATAGATCAAAAGCACAACCAGGTAGAAACCCCAGAAAAAAACCCGGGTGAATATCAGTGGTTTATCCGGGTGAAAAAGGAATATGTTCTGAAGGAGCTGACTCACCTTGCACTGATTAGTTTATCATATTCCCTGTACTCCTGCATCAGTGCATTGTAGAACATCTCACCCACCAGGTTAATTCCCAGTGAACTGAAATGAATATAATCGGGCCGGGCCAGCGGGGGATCCGCATTGACAAAAGAAGGCATGGAATTATACCCCCCCATGGCTTCATAAAGATCCCAGAAGGCACATCCGTTTGTCAGCGCTGCCTCTTTCAAGGCATCCCGGATGGCCACCAGTCCCGGATAGGTGGTAAAAACGCCGCGTTCCCTGACGGACATATCCGAAGGCCCGATAACGATGACCGGTGTATGGGGAGCCATCTCCTTAAAAAACGCTATTTCCCTGCTGAAAGCCTCCCTGTAATAACCGGGATTCATGTAAGGCACCACATTCCCTCCGAATTGCAACAGGATCAGACCGGGCGAAAGCTGATCCATCATGAACTTCTGTACCTTCCGGTCCATTTTCGAAAAGATCAGTCCCGAACTGCCTCGCATGGCAATATTATCCATTTGCAGGCCGTCGCCTGATTCGAATGAAATCCCGTATATTCTCCCCCCTTCGGGAAACCCCATATGGATTTTCACATGCTCTATCCTTTCAGCATGGTGCAATTCAACCAGGCTGAAACCACCGGGAAGGTTCCGGATGGTGTCCGGCCCGGAATCATTGATCATGTATGCTATCTCTCCCCCTTCCACATAAGTGTGCAACCACATCCTGATGGTCTCCACCTTTCCGCTCCTCCGGGTGGTCCGGAACCTGTACTGTAACATGGGCCACTCCCCGTCTGCCGGGGGAACCGCCGTATAGGCACCCATAATCCCGTATGAACGGTGCCGGAGCAGTGTGTCCCGCTTACCGAAAAAAGTATATCTTTTCCAACCACCGGATTGTTCCTGTGTATAGGAAAGGCTCCCCGAATAGAGGGGTATGGCCTGCACCAGTCCCTGCCCCGTCCCCCCGAACTGCTTTTGAAACCGGTAGCGGATCAGCGCGGTCATCCGGTCATTCTCGATCTGTGAATCCCCGAAATGGAGTATGCGGGCATGCTTCAGCTTCCCGGATTTCATTCCATCCAGGCTCCTGAAAAAGGGATAGAGTAGTTCATTTTCCTCTCCCGAAAACTGGATGGGGTAAATGACATGCTGCAGGCTGTCCATATTGGCAGTGACCACTGTAGCAGGATCACGACTATTTGCTGAACCTGCTGATCCGGTAAGCCCTGTTGCAGAAGCTGTTTCCTGGTCCCGGACCGGATCCGGTCCGGGATCGTTTCCTATTGCACTTCCAGAAGCTGCAACACGATCTGCTGGCATGGCCAGATCAGAATCGGATTCCGGATCCTCGGTCACATGCGACCCTTCCAGTAAACGTTCTACATGTTCCGGCGCTGCAAAACTATCTTCCCGGTTGAAATCGGAGAATTGCACAAATGAGAGCCTCACATCACTGCCCAGGCCAATTCCCTGTTCGGGAACCAGCAGGGCCAGCAGGGAGAGCAACAACAGAACTGTCGCAAAATATATGAAGATCTGCAGCGGCCTCATACACAAATATAGTGGTTTATCCCTTCCGCTTGATCCTGATCACCTGTCCGGGCCGGATCCTTGAGGAGTTGGAGAGGTTATTGAGCCTTGCAATATCGGTTTCAGAAATACCCGGGTATTTCCGTGCAATCTCCCACAGGGTATCGCCATGTTTTACCGTATAGGTTACATATTCACCCGTACCATGACCCGGAGAACCGGCAGATGATGAAGCAACCGACGTGGAGGATGCCCTGGCTGAGCCGGCGGATGATGAGGAAGAGACCGGCCGGCCTGCGAACCGCTGCTTTTCCGCAAAACTCATTTTGTTTAGTTTCTTGTACCGTTCCGATTTCCCCTTGGGTTTATAGATCACCAGCTTCTGTCCCATCCTGATCAGGTTCCTGCTGATATTGTTCCAGTACCGCAGGTCGGATGCCCTCACATCGTACCAGTCGGCAATATACCCCACGTTATCGCCCGATTTTACCGTATAATATAGCTTATCATATTTATTAGCGGGCAAGTCCACCCGGTAAGACCTTGAATAGCGCAGTGGTGAGGCCACCAGGCTTCCCGGGTCAAAAAATACGGAGTCTTTGTAAGCGAAGATGGTGTCCTGCATATCTATGAAAGCAGCCGTCTGCTCAAGGGGAATCCTGATGGAATAACCCCGCTTTGCTGTGGCCGGGATGATATCCTGGCGGTACTGGGGATTCATATCCCTTAACTCTCCAACCGGGATACCGAGCACTTCGGCCACCTGTTTCAGATGAAGTGGTTCATGCACCATCAGGGTATCGGTATTCCTGGGCAGTTCCAGCGGTGCCTTGGTAATCAGATGGGCATCGTGGTAGTTCATGGCATATGTGGCTGCAATAAAAGCGGGAACATATCCACGCGTCTCCCTGGGCAGAAAATAGTAGATTTCCCAGAAGTTGTGCCTGCCCGACCTCCGGATGGCTTTGTTTACATTGCCCGGTCCGCAATTGTAGGCAGCCAGGGCCAGCGTCCAGTCGCCAAATATCCCGTAAAGATCAGACAGGAACCTGGCAGCAGCATGCGTGGCAGCCACCGGGTCACGCCTTTCATCCACCAGGGAGTTGATGGTAAGGCCATAGCGCTTCCCCGTACTGTACATAAACTGCCAGGCACCTACTGCACCGACCCGGGAGACAGCCCGCGGATTGAGAGCAGACTCAATAACGGAGAGATATTTGAGTTCATAAGGAATGCCATAAATGTCAAACACCTCCTCAAAAATGGGAAAATAGTAATCAGACAGCCCCAGCATAATTCTCATCTGCTCCCTTCGCTTCCGGGTATATACATTGATATAGTTTTTTACGATCCTGTTATAGGTAAGATCCACTACAGAAGGGATCGCTGCCAGCCGTTGCAGGTAGACGGAATCGGGAAAATCGGGCATCAGGGTGTCGGCATCGGGATCGTACTCATCCACTGCCGTCTCCAGCGACTGGTTCACATACCATAGGTTCAGCATGCTGTCAAGGTTCTCCCCGATCTGCAGTTCCAGTTCCCCCTCCACAGAAAAGGAATCCATGGGGATAGAAACTTCCGGGAGGCTGTCTGCCACCACCGGTGTGTTCACAAGGGTATCCTGTGCTGCCACCGGCAGGGTGTACTGTTCCGCGGTAACAACGATAAAAGAGAGAACTATATAGGTTACGGTTTTTTTCATCGGTTTCTGATATTTAGGCTGCATGTCAGGCCACAGCTTTGACCGGTAAAGCCGGCAGGTGTCATGATAGGTTTCAGTGAAGGAACCACACGGAATGAAAGGTTCTCATTCACATCCCAGCTGTAGAGGTACGCATCTACATAAGCATCAAGTATTTGCAGGGCATATACTGCGATCAGACTGATATAGCTGAGTTCCATGTTCCTTCTCCATGCGTCAAGATAGAATTGCGTTTCCCTGTTTTGCTCCAGGGCATAATTCAAACTGGCTTCGCGGTATTGTTTTGTGTTGTAAGAGATGGCATACCCTGCGACACCCAGTGCGGCCCAGACAATCGGCATCTTATAATATTTCCCGTTATATGCCTGTCCCAGTCCAGGTAATACCAGGGCATACATGATGGCCTTGGAAGGTGAATGGCTGAAATCGGGTTCTCCCGGGCTGTAGACAGAATCGGTTTGCTCAAGTGACGCAATTGAATCGGTTTGCTCAAATGACACAGCTGAATCGGTTTGCCGTACAACCGTAACCGAATCGGGTTCCTGACCAATGGCAGGAAAGATTGAGATAGAAACTAGCAGAGTCGCCTGGATGAACCTGTTCATTTACCCGGTTTATCGAGAATGCTTACGATGCGCTGTAAGTCCTCGTCCGATTTAAATGGAATAACGATACGGCCACTCCCTTTATTGCTCCTTTTGAATCCAATGTTGGCACCAAAAAAGTGCGACAGATGCTCACGAAGGTCCTCGTAGTCTGAAGGCTGCGGCTCTTCCTGTGCGGTTTTGGGCGGCTCTTCCGTCTTAATTTTCCGGGCCAGGCCCTCCACGATCCTGACCGAAAGATCCTGGGAAAGGATCCTGCTGAACACCTCAATCTGGTACTCTTTGTCCTCGATACTGACCAGGGCCCTGGCGTGTCCCATGGTAATCTTTTTCTCCCTGATGGCTGTTTGTATCTCCACAGGCAGGTTCAGCAACCTGAGGTAGTTGGCAATGGTGGCCCGCTTCTTTCCAATCCGCTCTCCCAGCCTCTCCTGGGTCAGGCTGAACTCTTCTATCAGCCGCTGATAGGATATGGCCACCTCAATGGCATCCAGGTCCTCCCGCTGAATATTCTCCACAAGGGCCAGCTCCAGCATTTTGTCATCCCCTGCCTCTCTTACGTAAGCAGGGATGCGCCTGAGCCCCGCTTTCTGAGCTGCTCTTAACCGGCGTTCCCCGGTAATCAGCTGGTAACTGTTATCGGGAGTTCTGCGCACTGTGATGGGCTGAATGATCCCATGTTCCTCCACTGATATAACCAACTCCTGAAGTGCTTCTTCATCAAATGATGTACGCGGCTGATACGGATTTACCGTTATATTCTTCAGCGGTATTTCACTGACCGCCGAAGGTGAATGAACCAGTTGCCTCTCCTGCTGGTCCCCGGGTACATCTATCAGTGCTCCCAGCCCTCTTCCCAATGCGTTCTTTTTAGCCATCAAGTTGTATTGTTAATCCATTACTTTTTCTGCCTGTTTTAACAGGGTCTCTTCATTTTTCTGGAGGATCTCCCGGGCCAGGTTCAGGTAACTGACCGCTCCACGTGATTCCGCATCATACAATACCGCCGGTTTCCCGAAACTGGGTGCTTCAGTCAGTTTGATGTTGCGTTGAATGATGGTATCAAAGACCATTTGTTGGAAATGCTTCCGTACCTCCTCAACCACCTGGTTGGAGAGCCGCAGCCTTGAATCATACATGGTAAGCAAAAAACCCTCGATCTCCAGTCCCGGATTCAGACCACGTTGTATAATATTAATGGTATTTAATAGTTTACCAAGCCCTTCCAGTGCAAAATATTCACACTGCACCGGCAGGATCACCGAATTGGCGGCAGTGAGGGCATTGACTGTAATCAATCCCAACGAAGGAGAACAATCGATCAGTATATAATCATATTGATCACTCACCTGGTTGATGACGTTCCTGAGCATGTATTCACGCTCATTCATATTTAACATCTCAATTTCCGCACCCACAAGATCAATGTGAGAGGGAATCAGGTCCAGGTTGCTGATCTCGCTGTTTAAAATAACCTTACCGGGGTTGGCATCCTCAATCAGGCATTCATAAATACTGGTTGTCACCTTCTTAATGTCAAATCCGGTGCCGGAGGTGGCATTGGCCTGCGGATCCGCATCAATGATCAGCACCCTTTTTTCCAGGACAGCCAGGCTGGCTCCCAGGTTGATCGCCGTGGTGGTTTTCCCAACGCCTCCCTTCTGATTTGCAATCGCAATGACTTTACCCATCGGCCATTCAGTTTATGTGTGGTTGGATGATTAAAAACGGGATTCAAATTTACTATTTTCGGATAGCCCGCCATTTTCACTTATTTTGATATTGTAAACATTGATTTTACAGTTTTGAACACTTTATTAACAATATGCACGCTTCCTGAGCGGATGTGCCGGTTTAAAAATATACTTTTATCTTTGACCCAGAGGTAAATGGAGGTGATGAACAATTCTAAATGGATCGTTATAGTTAACCGGGCTGCCGGAGGAGGGAAAACAGCCAGAGACTGGCCTGCCATTGCAACCATCCTTGATAATAATGATATCGGGTACGAAACCCACTTTACCCGGCGCAGGCTGCATGCTTCTGTCATCGCCAGGAATAAGATCCGGGAGGGGTATTCAAAGATTATCGTTGTGGGTGGTGATGGCACCATGAACGAAGTGATCAACGGCGTATTTGCCCAGCAAAGGGTCAGCACCACGGAGGTGATGCTGGGGATGATCTCTGTGGGTACAGGAAACGACTGGGCCAGGATGTTCAATATTCCCCACAACTATGAAGGAGCTGTAGAGGTCATTAAGCATCAGAAGACCTTTGTCCAGGATGCAGGGCTTGTATATTACCGGAAGAACGGGAAAACGTGGAAACGCTACTTCATCAATATTGCCGGTATGGGATTCGGGGCCCGGGTGGTGGAACGCAGCAACCGGATGAAGGCCAGGGGAAAGAGCGGACCCCTGCTCTACTTCTATAATATTTTCTACAGCCTGATGAGGTACAGGGCGCCGGAGGCATCCATCGAAATTGACGGGAACAGTTTCATGCGCAAGGTATTCACCATGAATGTGGGTATCGGCAAGTTCAACGGCGGAGGGATGGTGCAGGTACCACATGCCATTGCAGATGACGGTCTCTACAGCATCACACTGATCAGAAAGATAGGCAAGCTGAATGTCATTGCCAATATCAAACGGCTCTATAACGGAAGCATCATCAAACACTCCAGGGTCGAAACTTATATGGCCAGAACAGTTCAAATAGATGGCCCACCCAGGTTTCAGATTGAAACCGACGGTGAAACACTGGGGCACGGACCGGCCAGTTTCCGGATCATTCCCCACAGCATCAAGGTTATTGCAGGAGAGATATCAGCCTGAGGGAAGCTCCTTCATGCCGGGACAGGCCTATTGCAGCTCCTGTAGCTTTATCTCAAAGAGTTTGGGCCAGTATTTCCCCGTTACAAAGATCCGGTTCCCGCTCTGGTCCCAGGCTATGCCATTGAGTACATCCGTGTTGGACTTCCGGTCCTTTATCTTCAGGATCCCCTTCAGGTTGATGCGGCCCTCCACTTTCCCGGTTTCGGGATCAATGATCACAATTTCATCAGTATAATAACGGTTGGCCCATATCTTTCCGTTAATATACTCCAGTTCATTCAGTTTCCCGGCAGCACCCTTATCGTGAAAAACTTCCAGTTGACGATTGATGGTAAACATTTCCGGATCCAGAAAATAGATCACATTGGTGCCATCACTCATGATCAGTTCCCTGCCGTTATTGGTAAGTCCCCATCCTTCCCGGTTCTGGTAGTAGACTTTCCGGAGTTCCCGGAAACTGGTCCTGTCATAAATGAATCCTACCTGTGATTTGTATGTGAGCTGGTAAATGCGCTCACCAAAAACGGTGATGCCCTCTCCGAAGAGTGACTGATCCAGGTTCCTGACCTGTACAACCTCTCCTGTTTCCAGTTCCACCCGCCTCAGAGAGGAGGAACCGTAACTTCCGGTTCCCTCATAGAGCCATCCATCCTCAAACTGTAATCCCTGGGTATATGCTCCGGGATCATGTGGATACGCGTTCACCACACGGTAGGAGTACTCCACGGGAGAGATGTCAGAAAGAAAAATGATCTGCCTGCTGTGGTTTTCATGCCTTCCTCCTGCAAACAGAACCTTCACCCGCAGTGCCGCATTGCCGGTTTTTCCACCGCCGGTGGCAAGGGTTATTTCTATCGGGAAGCGAAGCGGATGTTCCGGCGGGTTATACAAAGTCTGCCTGAGTGTACTGCCCAGGAAGAACTGGACAGAATCAACGGAGATGGTGTCGGGGGCATTGAGCCGGACCCTGAGCGGCTCACCAAGGGGAATGGTCACGGTACCGGCCGGTTCAACCAGGCTGGTAATTCTCGCCTGTTTGGGGGAAGGAATGCTTTTTCGCTCGGCAATATTTGGCCTGGGACCACACGCAAGGGTAAATAGTAAAAAAGAGAGGCTGAGCGCAATTGCTGAACGTATCATCATGGTATCGGTTTAACGCCCCGGCTTTTTCCAGAACAGCGAGCGCTTCTTCCCCGGCAGGTTCTTCACCTCATCCTCAAATCCGGGCACCTCCTGAGGATTGATCATCTGGTAGATCTCTCCCCATGGTGGCAGGCCGCCAATGTTCCTGTCATCGATAAAAATATCGGCATCAATCTTCCTGCTGACAAAATCACTATCATACTCCTCTTCGGGATAACTTGAATTTACGGCATAAAATTCCACGCCGTGCTCTCTGCAGAATTCCACTGCATCATCCAGTTCTTTTCCCGTACGGTATGTCCAGAGGATCAGCTGATGATGCTGTTTTTGAAGTGCCTTCAGGGTATCAAAAGCAAAAAGTATCTCTTTCCCTATCTCAGGATACTTATGCTCCACAATGGTACCGTCAAAATCCACGGCTATCTTCAAAGGTCTCAGCATTTCTGAAAGGATCATAAAAATTCCTTTCAAAAATAATAAAACCTCCTAAAAGAGATCATTTACCGACAGGTATCTTTCTCCCGTATCGTAATTGAAGGTCAATATAACACCACCGGTTCCCTCCCGCTGCAACAGTTGATCCACTGCGGCCAGTGAAGCGCCTGTGGAGATCCCGGTAAAGATCCCCTCTTCCCTGGCAATCCGCCTGGCATATGCAAAAGCATCACTGATCTCCACCTTTAACACCCCATCCAGCAGGCTGGTATCGAGGTTATCGGGAATAAATCCGGCACCGATACCCATGATCCCGTGGGGACCGGGTTCCCCTCCGCTGATGACGGGGGAGTCGGCCGGTTCCACGGCATAGACCCGGATCTGTGGCATATGTTTTTTCAGTATCCGGGCCACCCCCGATATATGACCGCCGGTACCAACCCCCGTCACCAGGTAATCGATACCATCCGGGAAATCATCCAGAATCTCCTGTGCCGTAGTCACTTCGTGGACCAAAGGATTGGCAGGATTATCAAACTGAGAAGGAACCCAGGAACCATCAATCTCATCAGCCAGCAACCTGGCCTTCTCCATGGATCCCTTCATCCCCTCTTCCCTGGGTGTCAGGACAATCTCAGCCCCGTAAGCTTTCAGGATGTTGCGCCGCTCCACTGACATGGACTCGGGCATAACCAGTATGATCCGGTAGCCTTTAACAGCAGCCACCATCGCAAGCCCGATCCCCGTATTACCCGAAGTGGGTTCGATAATAACGGATCCGGGCATTAATTTACCCCGCTCCTCCGCATCTGTAACCATACTGAGTGCGATCCGGTCCTTGATGCTCCCGCCGGGATTGTTACGTTCCAGTTTCATCCACACCCGGGCGTCTCCGGGAAAAAGCTTGTTCAACCTCACGTGAGGCGTATTTCCTATACCTTCCAGAATATTTTCGTACTTCATACAAGCTGTTTTTTCGTTTCAAATTACAAAATCAATGGGTGCTTTGAACTCCTTTTTGTCTTTTACCACCACACGGTGGTTCCGGTATACCACCGAATGCGGCAGTATGCTCTCTGTGATCCAGGTGTTGCCCCCCACTATGGAATGGTGCCCGATGGTTGTATGGCCACCCAGGATGGTACTCCCGGCATAGATAATCACGTTGTCCTCAATGGTAGGATGTCTTTTGGTGTTGGCCATGGACTTCTCAACCGTCAGGGCCCCCAGGGTTACCCCCTGGTAGATCTTTACCTCTTTCCCGATTATGGCTGTTTCCCCGATGACGACCCCCGTCCCGTGATCGATAAAAAAAGGCGATCCGATCTGTGCCCCGGGATGGATGTCAATGCCGGTCTTCTCATGGGCGAATTCTGCCATCACCCTGGGCAGCAACGGCACCCTGAGTTCATAGAGGATATGGGCTATCCGGTAAACTGTGATACAATAGAAACCGGGGTAGCAGAGTATGACCTCTTCCACGCAACTGGAGGCGGGGTCAAACTTTGAAATGGACTCGGCATCGGTCACCAGTGCTTCAAAGGCTTCCGGCAGCCTGGAAAAAAAATCTTGCACGATAGCTTCGGGAGAGCGCTTCAGCGATGACCGGATGGAGAAAAGCAGTTCCTGCAGTTTGATGGAACAGCGTTCGATCTCAAGGGCAATCCCCTGCTCATCCACACTACAGTTCCGTTTAAGGGGAAAGAGTGTCAGTATCAGGTTTTCCACAAATTCATGGGTCCGGGTCATGGGTGGCACCTCCATGCAGTACCCCGCGTTAAATGCATTCAACCTTGTAGCAAAGGATCTTTTTTCATCTGTCATGATCGTCATGTAGTGGTATTACAATTGCTCTTTCTCTGTAACTCGTTTCTGCAGTAAAAGGTTCATAAGGGAAAGAAAAATATAGGTTAATACAACCAGGGACAACCCCTGCAAACCAGTAAATATAAGTATCAAAAGTGCCATCAGCAGGAACAGGTAGCGGATCAGGTTCCCCCTCAGCCGGAAATGAGTGAATTTCAGTGTATACATGGGAACCGGCAGGATCATATGGAAGGCCATGATCAGCATAATGGTCCACATGAAGAAAAGGTTCAGCGGGGTGCCAAACAGCATTCCCTCCTGCATATACTGCCAGAAAATACCTGTCCAGAACAGTGTATGGGCCGGCGTGGGCAGTCCTGAAAAAAATGATCCGCCGGGTTCTTCCAGATTGTAGCGTGCCAGCCGGATGGCAGAGAATAGCGGAACGATCACCACCGAAACCAGTATCACCCACCGGAAAGTGCTGTAGATGTGCAGCAACTCCGGAGACTGGTTAAGAAACATGGTTTTGAAAATGGTATAGATGAACATCGCAGGCACCACACCAAAAGTAACCATATCTGCCAGGGAATCCAGCTCTTTCCCGGTTTCACTGCGGGCATTCAGCAACCGCGCTGTAAAACCATCCAGGAAATCAAACAGCGATCCGGCCAGCACCAGGTATACCGCCCAGCGCCATTGTCCCTCCAGGGTGAGCACAATGGCAACAGTCCCGGATGCCAGGTTAAGCAGGGTAAGCAGGTTGGGAATATGGCGTTTCATGGCTCCTCCCCGGCCCGGGCCTTCTTCTCAAAGTACTTTAATGCCCGGCGAACAGCCAGGTAGCTGACCAGTATCAAAAGGGGCCAGGAGAGGTATCCGATCATTGCTCCGGTATACATATGGCTTATTTTTTAATTAATAGACATGTGATTCTTCCTCCATCTCCTTTTCATCGATCTTCTTCCGGTTGAGTGCCCGCCATGCAAAGAAAATATAGGCCATAACGAACGGAACAAAGAGCGATACCCAGCTCATGGCCACCAGGGTGTAGTGACTGGAGGAGGCATTCCGGATGGTCAGGGAGCTCTGCAGGTCATAGGTCGAAGGATAAAATGCAGTGTTATTGAACCCGGCCAGCAGGAAGAGGCTGAAAACAACCAGTACGGTGCCCGGTCCCGCAAACCAGATCCCGTTGCCCCTGTCGCGCAACAGGCCACAGGCAATGCCACCCAGCACGGCCACCACTCCCGCCAGGAACAGGATCATTACCGGCGGCATGGCCAGCAGGTTGTGCAGGTATTTATAAGGTTCCATAAAGACCTCTCCCGTTGCAGGGTCCACGGCAAACCCTTCCCTCAACAGGAGCCAGGTGGTAAAAATCAGGAAGAAAGCCACAAAAGGGATAGCGTTCCGGAGCAGGGCCTGCCGCGACCGGGTAATGATCTGCCCATGATCGATGGTGTTCATAAAATAGAGCAGTCCGAGTATCCTGGAAAGGAAAAAAACCGATAGCCCGAGTGAAAGGTTGAAAATGCTGAGCAGCGCCTCCAGTCCGTGTGCCCCGGTGGCCCACGTAACGCTGTTCATTCCGTCCAGCGAGAACCGGGCACCCGAAAAGAAGGTGGCTACGGCCACACCGATCAGGAGTGTACCCAGCAACCCGTTAGCAAAGAGGAACCACTCATAGGTTCTTTGTCCCAGGAAATTATTGGCTTTGGTCCGGAACTCATAGGAGACAGCCTGGATAACAAAAGCGAAAAGAATGATCATCCAAACCCAGTAAGCGCCTCCAAAACTGGTGGCATAAAAGAGGGGAAACGAAGCAAAAAAAGCGCCTCCGAAAGTGACCAGGGTCGTAAAGGTAAATTCCCATTTTCGTCCCAGTGCATTGACGATGATGGTCCGCTCCGCCTCAGATCTGCCAATACGGAAAATAAAGGTCTGTCCCCCCTGTACAAAAAACAGGAAAACCAGGAGGGAGCCCAGCAGGGAGACAATTACATACCAGTATTGCTGCAAAGCTATATAAGATAAGTTTCCAAACATGACTATTGCCCCCCGGGTCCTTTTTTTATTTGTGTAACAATAATTTTTATTTCAGCGATAAAAAGTGCCGTAAAAGTGGCCAGGAAGATCCAGAATGTAACCTGGACCGCACCCGGATGAAGCCGTGTAACAGCAGAGAGGGTGGGTAGCAGTTCATAAACCACCCAAGGCTGCCGGCCCATCTCGGTCACAACCCAGCCTGCCTCACTGGCAATCCACGGTAACGGTATGGTCATGATGGCCACCCACAGGAGCCATTTGTGCCTCCCCCACCGGTTTTTCAGGCTCAGCCAGAGGGCCAGGCCGGAGAGGATCAGGAAATGGATCCCCAGTATCACCATGATATGAAAGGCATAAAAACTCATTTTTACATTGGGGACAAGTTCCCCGATCTCCCGGTTCTGATAATAACCGTAGCCAAAATACCTGTAATAGGTATCCAGCCATTCAGGGTCATGAAATTTTTCCCTGAGGGCCTGGTAGGTAACCTCATCGTCCCGTTCCCTGGCCCTTTTAAGCTCTTTTAGCGTCTGGATCGCCACAGCACCCCTTTCAATCTTCTCCTCATAAGCCATGATCCCCTGTTCCCTGTTCCCGTAAACCAGGTCACCAATACCGGGAACAAATCCATTGGGAGTGAGAAATACCATATAGGAAAGCGCGTTGGGAATCTCTATCTTAAAAATAAAGTTCTCCCGTGTATAGCTCTCCTGGCTGGTATCTGATTTCATGGCACCAATGGCCACCAGCGGAGCATGGCTCTGACCCTCATACAGCGCCTCCATGGCTGCAAATTTTATGGGTTGCTCGCGGGCTACGATCCTTGCAGAAGCATCTCCCGTGAAGATGGTGGCCACCCCGGCAATGACCCCGAATACCGATGCCACCACCGTGCTCCTTCCGGCAAACAGCACCTCTCTTTTATGTAATAAGAACCAGGCACTTACACCAATTACAAAAACAGATGCCAGCAAAAATCCGGATGTAACCGTATGCAGGAACTTGTTGACTGCCATTTCGGAAAATATCACATCCCAGAAATTGATCATTTCATTTCTGGCCGTATCAGGATTGAACAGGGTCCCCACCGGATGTTGCATCCACGCATTGGCCACCAGGATCCAGAGAGCAGAAAGGCTGGCTCCGAAAGCCGTGAGCCATGATGAGGCCAGGTGAAACCGTTTACTTACCTTGTTCCATCCAAAAAACATAATGGCAACAAATGTAGACTCCATGAAAAATGCCAGGATCCCTTCAATGGCCAGGGGAGCCCCAAAGATATCTCCCACGAACCAGGAGTAGTTGGACCAGTTGGTTCCAAACTCGAACTCCAGGATAATCCCTGTTGAGACCCCGATGGCAAAATTGATCCCAAACAGTTTCATCCAGAATTTTGTAATCTTTTTCCACGCTTCATCCCCGCTCTTCACGTAGATGGAATGCATGAAAGCTACAATAAATGAGAGTCCGATGGTAAGCGGAACAAAAAGCCAGTGAAACATGGCGGTAAGGGCAAATTGTCCGCGTGACCAGTCAACCAGGGAGATATCTATCGAGTCAAACATAAATCAGGGATTGATGAGTTGTTCCAAAACGTGGTTACTTCGCTCTTCGTCATTGTCGAATTGCTGCTTCAGTATATCGGGGAAAAAGAGAAGTCTGAGAATGGCAAACATAATAAACAGTTTGATCAGGATGATCCCCCACAACCTCCTGCCCCAGGTCATGTTTCTGAAACCATCTGCATAAAAACGGATTACCTTTTTGAACATTGTTTACCAGATCGTTTGATGAAGAAACACTGAGCTAATGTAATACTTTCCGGTCAAATCCTATA
Source organism: Bacteroidales bacterium (assembly GCA_024763595.1). GTDB lineage: Bacteria > Bacteroidota > Bacteroidia > Bacteroidales. The sequence continues at coordinate 14,335 of JANTFK010000005.1, forward strand.
CCAGCAGGGAGAGAAATCCCATGTAAAGAACCGCATCAGCGATCCACCTGTAGTAGTCGTTCTTTCTGAAAAAAGAGGGCATCAGCAGAATCAGCAGCAGGATGGTGGACATCCCGGAAAGGATCAGTGCCAAACTGGTGTAACGATCTACTCCGACAATCAGGAACTGCAGAAGCAGCAGCAGGTAAATCACCACTCCTGTAATCAGCATCAGGTTTCTGGTGGACTTCTGTCCCAGGGAACGTGCCAGTGATGAGATGCCCAGCCTGGAATCGAGTTTGATATCATAGAGCGAGATAATCCCGAGATTCATCAACAGGACCCCTGCAAACATGATGGCAATGAGGGCATCCGGAGTCTGAAGCTCCTCTCCCCGGTAGACCAAAGGTCCCAGCCATGTTCCGGCCATGTAGAGCATCAGCACAAAAATCTCACCCGGTATGAAGAACAGCCTGTTTTTTCGGAACAGATGCCGCATGGTGTAAAAGAGCAACACCATTCCTGCAAGGAGCAGTGCATATTTCAATAACTCGTTGCCTAACAAATTAAAGATCAACAACAGGTCAACAATACCTACCACTCCCATGGACCAGAGCAGGATCCTGCGGTTAACAAAAATATACCGGTGCAACTCCCGCTGGCTGTTTTTCCGGTGCTTCCATGCATCCAGTACATGATCACCCATATACAACAACCATACGGTACAGGCCAGTGTAACCCACCAGGCCCATCCGGGATGGGCTTTGAACATACGGGCGGCCAGCAGGGAAGATCCCACTGCTCCCAGAACAATGTCAAAACTCAGGAAATGAAACCAGCGGATTATCTTCATGAATTGGATATGCCTCGAAAGATAAGAAGAATTATGTTCGACGCAACATAGCAACTCCAGATTGATCATCCATAGAATTAACAACAGTACGGAGTTGTTTTTATTCGATTTAAATAATTTTGTTCTAACTTCATCCCATGCATTCCCTCTTTTCTGAATATTTTCTCCCCATTACACTGGCGATAATTACACTGGGAATGGGTCTCTCACTTACCGAACGTGATTTCAGAAATATTTTTCTTCATCCCAGGGCAGTGATTGTGGGACTCTCCAGCCAGATGATCCTGCTTCCTCTTATCGCTTTCATCATTGCAGGTTTGCTCCATATCAATCCCCTCTTTAAAGTGGGGCTCATCATCATTGCGGCCTGTCCGGGCGGAGCCACCTCCAACCTGATCACCTACCTGCTCAGGGGAAATGTGGCACTCTCCATCTCCATGACGGCCCTGAACAGCCTCATCACACTGATCACCATTCCGCTGATCGTGACGCTTTCACTTGAAGTATTTATCCATGAGGAAGCTGCCATCAACCTTGACCTGTTCGAAACCGTGATCAAAGTTTTCCTGATCACATTGCTTCCGGCCTTTGTGGGAACCAGGATAAGAAAAAGAAGGCCGGAATTTGCGGAACGGCTGGAACACCCTCTCAGGATCATACTTCCCCTGCTGTTGCTGCTTGTTTATGCAGGTGTTATATTCATAGACCATGGTGATGAATCTGCCACGCTTACCGATTTTGTCTCCATATTTCCCTATGCACTCCTGTTAAATATATTCTCCATGGGAATGGGGTTTCTCATTGCCCGGGCATTCAGGCTGGAAGTCATCAACCAGTTCACCGTCTCCATCGAGGTGGGACTTCAGAACTCGGCCCTGGCCATTTTTGTGGCGGCAAACCTGTTGCAGAGCAATTCCATGGCCCTGGTGCCCGTAGTGTACGGTTCCTTTTCGTTTTTCACGACACTTCTCTTTGGCTGGATGGTCAAACGGATCGCATGGCACCCCAGTCTTCCCGGCCTTTCGGGCAGGAAGCGCCGGCGAAAACCATCCCGGGGTTAATCCAACACCTGTTTCCTGCACACCACTTCCAGCCAGTTCGTACCAGCGAACACCATCACCACGCCATCACCACGCCAGGGCAGTACCCACGCCCGGTTATCCGGCCTGAGTGCGCTGTTTTCCCACGCCCGGTTTTCCACGTTGAGTGCTCTATTGTTGCGTAATGTTCATGGGAGGTGTTGGGACAATCTGAATAAACCGCTGCCTGATACGTTCTGCCTGTTCCCGGTCAACCGTTAAATAGGTATGGTGACCGCTTTCAACAGGTTTGAACCTGGTAAATCCGGTTTCGGGATCAACAGAAACCTTTCCAGGCTTCGATCGATGAAAAAAGCCCGAATCCGCCTCAACCACATACAGAAGCGCTGTCAGATCCCAGGTGGGCCTGTCATAGGGCATCTGCGCATAGGCTTTATACGCTTCTGCGACCGGATGAAATTTCACGTACCGGAAATCTGTCTCGATACTGCTGGCAGGGTATGTGACGGCCAATCCCACCGGGAAAGGAGAGATGACAATGTTTGTGGGCCATTGCTCAAAGACCTGCATCGCGGCCGGTGTATCGGTCACCACATTATACTCCGCTACTGGATCACCGGAGAAATCACCTGCCATCATGCAAAGATAATCCACCTTTTTTGCGATAAGTTCTGCATCTGAATCCAGCAGCCTCGCAATGTTGGTCGAAAAACCCACCGTTACAATGACCACCGAATGATCTTCAGATTCTGACAAGATCTTCCGGTAAAGACTCACCGCATCCGGAAGTGCCGTATAATCCTCCACGGATCCGCTGAACACTTTTCTGCCCTCAATCTCCAGATCAGCGACATACTTTGTATAGGAGGGATGCTCCTTTGTTTTACCATGCCGCACCATTCCGATCGGCACATCCGGATGTCCGTACCAGCTGTTTACAATATCAATATACCTGGCCGCATAGATGTTGTCCTTGCTTGAGACCACTCCCTTCAGTGCTACCCGTCCCTCATCGATATATACCTGTAGCATGGCCAGGGCCAGGGCATCATCAATATCATTGCCCATATCGGTGTCAAAAATAACGGGGATCTTTTTATGCTCCTTTTCTGCGGTTATGGTGCAGGAAACGCAAAGTACGGCAAGCAGCATGGTTATCGTCACTCCTCTGTTCATGGGTGGTAAAATATGTATGTTTGAAAAATACAGATTCTGAGTTTGTAAAACAACCTGCCTGAATGCTGGTTGTTACCTGAAAAGATGGACAAATCCTCCTTTCTCAAAAGGATCCGTTCCCCCCTCCTCTTCTATCACATAATAATAGACACCTTCGGGCAGCTCCTTCCCCCCAACGCTATTCCCGTCCCAGAAGATACGTGGAGAAACTGTGTAGTAGATCCGGGTGCCTGTCCTGGTAAAAACAGAGAATTTGTAAACGGTAGTACCGTTGGTGGCCACCTCAAAATAGTCGTTTACCAGATCACCATTGGGAGAAAACACATTGGGGACCACCAGTGTGCCATTCAACGTATCCGGCACTGCGGATTCCTCCTGTAGTAACAGCTGTTGCTGAACATTGATTGAATCGGGAGGCGTATCCCCGCTTTGCCCCGACAGGGTGGTCAACCACAGAAAAATAAAACAGATAAAGGCAATCGATCTCGTAATGGTCATATCTTCTCGGTCAGCTTCTGAACCACCCTAAAGTTATTAAAAAATTCTTTGGCGAAAACGCGGATCACCGTATATGTAGGTATGGCCAGTATCATACCCACGATCCCGGCCAGGCTTCCGGCCATCATGATCACAATAAATATCTCTATGGGATGGGCATGCACACTGGTCCCGAAAATCACCGGTTGGAACACCGTATTATCGGTAACCTGGGTAATGATAAATACCAGTAGCATATAGCCCATCAATGGCACCAGTTCGCTGGCAAAATCCAGTTGCAAATGAGAAGCCACCCCCAGTAAAATGCCCAGGGCGGTTCCCATCCAGGGCCCCAGATACGGAATAATATTCAGGACCGCTGCCAGCAGTCCGATCACCAGTCCGTGCCTGAACCCGACACCCACAATGGTCATGCCCAGTGTAACCAGCGTACAGATTCCGGTCATCTGCAGCAGGATCCCGACGAAATACCTCCGGAGCAGGTGTTTACTGGATTCAAGTGCATGCCGGAAAGCTTTCTCTTTATCCTCGGGAAAGATGGTTACAATATATTCTGTGATCAGCTTTTCCTCACGCAGCAGGAAGAAAGTAATAAATGAGATGGCAAAAATGGCCCAGGCCAGATTCCCAAGGATAGAGGCGATGGTGGCCACCAGTTCGGTAATTACATTTATGTTTAATACGGATGAAATCCCTTTTTGCAACTCGTCTGTCAAAGAGTTGAGATAGTCTCCTCCCAGATTGAGCTTTCCCAGCCACAACCCGAACCTTTGAATGGGTTCCTGGAACTGTTCGGTTACCAGGGCCGTATCAATGTTTGAAAGTTCCTGTGCTTCACTGGTGATCAAAGGAATAAAGATCCTGAAAAACCCGAAAAAGACGGCCCACATAGCCATCAGCGTCAGGAACGCCCTGAGTCCAATGGGAATCTTCCACTTCCCGAGCCTGATCCTCCCCAGCAGTCTGACCAGGGGCCTGGCAATCAGGGAGAGCACCGAGGCAATCAGAATATAAGCCACAATGCTGGAAAAGCGCCAAATCATCAGTCCCAGCAGCAGGATGCCCGCTATAACCAGCACAGTACGGGGTGTAAACCAGTTTTTTGATGCCATACTCTACTGTAAATATAATGATTTATTGTTGATAATTTTTCCTTTTGAATTCATGGCCGAATGGCTACTTTTACCCTCCACCGGAGGAAGGAAATATGAAGCAGTATCTTGATTTATTGAGCCATGTACTGGAACATGGAACAGAGAAGAGAGACAGGACCGGAACAGGTACGTTAAGCACATTCGGGTACCAGATGCGGTTTGACCTGGCAGCAGGGTTCCCCCTTTTAACAACCAAAAAACTGCATCTCAAATCGATTATCCATGAATTACTCTGGTTTCTGCGCGGTGACACCAACACGAAATATCTGAATGACCACGGTGTGAGGATCTGGGATGAGTGGGCCGATAAGGAGGGAAACCTGGGTCACATCTACGGTTACCAGTGGAGAAGCTGGCCCGCCCCGGACGGGAGGGCCATCGACCAGATATCCGGTGTGGTAAAATCAATACAGAACAATCCCGACTCCAGGAGGCATGTTGTAAGTGCCTGGAACGTGGGTGATCTGGATCAGATGGCCCTTCCTCCCTGCCATATCCTGTTTCAGTTCTATGTTGCTGAAGGTAAACTATCCTGCCAGCTCTACCAGCGCAGCGCGGACATCTTTCTGGGGGTTCCCTTTAACATCGCATCCTATTCGTTCCTGATCATGATGGTGGCACAGGTGACCGGTCTCGAACCGGGTGAGTTTATCCATACCCTGGGTGATGCCCATATTTATCAGAACCATACAGATCAGGTTCGCCTGCAGCTGACCAGGGAACCCAGGCCCCTCCCCTCCGCCAAACTGAATCCGGAGATAAAATCTGTTTTCGATTTCTCCTTTGGGGATTTTGTTGTTGAAGATTACAACCCGCATCCCCATATTAAAGGGGCAATTTCGGTCTGACATGGAAGAAAAGATTCTGCCCAATATATCCATCATTGTAGCTGTTGCAGAGAACAATGCCATTGGTAAGGATAACAGATTGCTGTGGCGGCTGACGGACGATCTGAAACGTTTCAAAAAGCTGACAACCGGACATACCCTGATCATGGGAAGGAACACCTTTTTATCATTACCCGGGGGGGCGCTGCCCGACAGGCGGCATATCGTGATCTCGGACCGGCCCGGTGAACTGTTTGAAGGTTGTGAGATGGCCGGCTCCATGGAAGAAGCCGTTGAACTGGCGGATGAGTCGGATGAGTGTTTTGTGATCGGCGGCGGCATGGTCTATGCACAATTTCTTCCCAGGGCCGGGAAACTTTACCTGACACGTGTACACGCTTCTTTTGAAGCGGACACTTTCTTCCCGGAGATCGATTTCACGCAGTGGAAAGCCGTGGCAAGTGAGGAGGTGGCCGCAGGAGAGATAAATGAATATGCCCATACCTATACTGAATACATCAGAAAATTTCACTAATTTTCCATACAAAATTAAACCTTAGCACTATGAAAAAGAATCTGTTTATGACCCTGATTGCACTCTTGATTCCCCTTTTTATGTATGCGCAGGCCCACAGGATTGAAGGGACCTGGTACAATGATGAAAAGACTTCTACCATTGAGATTAAGAAAGGGCCCGACGGAAGATATACCGGGAAAATTACCTGGCTGGACGAACCCTATGAAAATGGCAAACCCAAGGTAGATGATGAGAATCCCGATCCGAAGCTGGCCAGGCGCCCCATTATGGGACTGACCATTGTAAAGAATTTCAAATTTGACTCCGGAAAGAAGAAATGGGAAGAGGGATCCATCTATGACCCCGATAACGGCAAAACTTACGACTGCTTTGCCTGGTTCGAGGATGGCAATTACAACAAGCTCTACCTGAAGGGTTATGTTGCAGGCATCAAGGCCCTTGGACGCAAAACCATCTGGACAAGGAAATTTTAGTGTTCCGGTAAGAGGTGTACCCGGGCAAAAGTATAAAAAGCCGGCTCGTTTATGGCCGGCTTTTTATTAAATTGCGCCAAATCAACTCCCATAAAAAAATGAAACAACACCTGCTCCAACCTGCCACCTGGATGGCTATCGTTTTCATGTTGTGCACAGGCAACATCCTCAACGGACAACGCATCGATCAATTTGAATTTAAAGGTCCACTGGCATCGCCGGAATCAACCACGGAAAACCCGTTGCATTTCAATGGATACACCAATCACTGGCACAACGATTACAAAAACTGGTACCGGTATGCCAATCTTTTTAAAATGAGTACCCCGGATGCTGAACTTACCTTTCTGCAAAGCAAGGTAGATATGGCCGAAGAGCTGGGGACACCGGGACTTATCCTGCAGGAAGGATTCATCAATGAATTGAACCGGGCATCCTACGTAATATTGCGTGAACCCACTGTCCGGGAACTTGAAGATGCCTTAAAAGATCATGATGTACTGGTAATAACCACGCCCGGGTCGG
>JANTFK010000006.1 GCA_024763595.1 Bacteroidales bacterium
CATGACAGCTATGCATAAGGCAACAGACAATGCCACAGAACTCCTGAAAGAGCTGAGCCTGCAGTTCAATAAGGCACGCCAGGCTTCCATCACTACCGAGATCCTGGAGATTGTCAGCGGAGCGGAGGCGTTAAAAGGGTAGTTCCGGAACTTGTCAGGCTAATACTCATCCCAGCTCTTGATGGAGATATCCTCCGGCTCAAGTTTACAGATGGAATAGATAAATGCCGAAGCCAGCCTGGCGTTGGTAATCAGCGGAATGTTAAAATCCACCGCACCCCGCCGGATGGAATAATCATTTGATAATTCGTTTGAAGAAAGATCCTTGGGGATATTCACCACCAGATCGATCTTCTTTGACTTCAGGAAATCCATTACATTGGGTTGCTTATCTTCATCGGGCCATGCCAGGTCGATGGATTTGATCCCATTGAGGCTTAAGAAATCGTGGGTCCCATGAGTGGCATACAGTTGGTAGCCTTTGTCCACCAGCATTCTACAGGAGTTTACAAGCTCAACTTTTGAACGCATACCCCCTGTTGAGAGCAGGATATTCTTTTCAGGAATGGTATAACCTACCGACAACATCGCTTTCAGGATTGCCTCATAGTAATTATCGCCGATGCAACCCACTTCTCCGGTGGATGACATATCAACTCCCAGTACCGGATCCGCTTTTTTCAGCCTTGAGAAAGAAAACTGAGGCGCTTTGCATCCGATGTAATCCAGGTCGAAGATGGATTTATGGGGTTTTTCCACCGGTACTTTAAGCATAATCCTGGTTGCCTGGTCGATAAGATTTGACTTCAGAACCTTGGAAACGAAGGGCATGCTGCGGGAGGCCCGCAGGTTGCATTCGATCACTTTGATATCATTGTCCTTGGCCAGGAACTGCATGTTGAAAGGGCCTGAAATTTCAAGTTCCCCGGCCAGCTCCCTGGCAATTTTTTTAATTCTTCGTACGGTTTCAAAATAGATCTTCTGCGGCGGGAAGACCATGGTGGCATCACCCGAGTGGACACCTGCAAACTCAACGTGTTCTGAAATGGCATACGAGAAGAGTTCTCCATTCCTGGCCACTGCATCAATTTCAATCTCTTTGGCCTGCTCAATGAACTCAGAAACCACCACCGGATACTGTTTGGATACCCGTGCAGCCAGTGTGAGGAATCCTTCCAGTTCCTCCCGGTTGGATACGACATTCATTGCGGCCCCGGATAACACATAGGAAGGGCGTACCAGCAGCGGGAAACCCACTTCCTCCACAAAACTAAAGATCTCGTTCATGCTGCTCAACTCTTTCCAGCGGGGCTGATCAATGTCCAGCTGGTCAAGCATCATGGAGAACTTATGCCTGTTTTCTGCGCGGTCGATGGATTCCGGTGCTGTCCCCAGAATATGAACATGTTGCTGATGCAACCGCATGGCCAGGTTATTGGGAATTTGTCCGCCAACGGAAACGATGACTCCTTTGGGCGCTTCCAGGTCATAAATATCCATCACCCTTTCAAAGGAGAGCTCGTCAAAATAGAGGCGGTCGCATACATCATAATCGGTGGAAACGGTCTCAGGATTGTAATTGATCATGATGGAGCGATAACCCTCATCGTTAACTGTCTTCAGTGCATTTACGCTGCACCAGTCAAATTCAACACTGGAACCGATGCGGTATGCGCCCGAACCCAGAACGATGACCGATCGTTGATCCGCAGTGAACGAAATGTCATGTTCATTTCCGCTATAGGTCAGATAGAGGTAATTGGTCTGTGCCGGATATTCAGCCGCCAGTGTATCAATCTGTTTAACACTGGGTATAATGTTCCTGGCTTTCCGGTGTTTGCGAACCTCCAGCAAGTTGCTGGTAACATCACCCTCCATGATCAGGCGGGCAATCTGAAAATCACTGAATCCTGCCTTCTTTGACTGAAGCAACAATGCATCATCCAGCTGAGGCAATCCGCTAATCTGTTCCAGTTGTAGCTTCAGGTCAAATATGTTCTTCAGTTTCACAAGGAACCATTTGTCTATCCTGGTCAACTCATGGATACGGTCAATATCATAACCTTCACTAAAGGCTTTCTCGATAACCAGGATACGCATGTCAGTGGGCTCTGAAAGCTCATGGTCTATGTCACTGATCTCCACTTCATGATTTCCCACGAAACCATGCATGCCCTGTCCGATCATCCGTATCCCTTTCTGAACGGCCTCTTCAAAGGTGCGGCCAATGGCCATAACCTCTCCTACCGATTTCATACTTGAGTCGATGAGTTTGGATACACCGTGGAACTTGTTCAGGTCCCATCGGGGAATCTTACATACGATATAATCCAGGGCGGGCTCAAAAAATGCAGATGTGGTCCTGGTAATGGAATTACGTAACTGATGAAGCCCGAATCCCAGGGCCAGTTTGGCTGCTACGAAAGCCAGGGGATAACCTGTGGCCTTACTGGCAAGGGCTGAAGAACGGGAGAGCCGGGCGTTCACCTCAATGACCCTGTAATCTTCTGAATAGGGATCCAGGGCATATTGCACATTGCATTCTCCCACGATCCCAATATGCCTGATAATATCAATGGAGAGTTTTCTCAACTTGTGGTATTCACTATTGGTAAGTGTCTGTGAGGGTGCGACAACAATGCTTTCACCGGTATGGATTCCCAGGGGATCGAAATTCTCCATATTACATACTGTAATACAGTTATCGAAGCTGTCCCTCACCACTTCATATTCCACCTCTTTCCATCCTTTCAGGGACTCCTCTACCAGAATCTGAGGTGAGTATGAAAATGCTTTCTTGGCCAGCTTATCCAACTCATCCCTGTTATAACAGAAACCACTTCCCTGTCCGCCCAGCGTATAAGCAGCCCGGATGATGATCGGGAACCCCAGCTCTTCAGATGCTTTATGAGCATCTTTCACAGTGGTTACGGCAATGCTCCGGGGTGTTTTCACATGGATCTCATTCAGTTTACCCACAAACAGCTCCCTGTCTTCCGTATCCATAATGGCCCGGACCGGTGTCCCGAGCACTTTTACGTTATTTTTATCCAGGACACCCGCTTCATACAAGGCAACACCACAGTTCAGTGCAGTTTGTCCGCCAAAAGCCAGTAGAATTCCATCCGGTTGCTCCTTTTCAATTACCTTTTCTACAAAATATGGCGTTACCGGCAGGAAGTAGATCTTATCGGCCACCTCTTCAGAGGTTTGAACAGTAGCAATATTGGGATTGATCAGGACAGTGAAAATCCCTTCCTCCCGGAGGGCTTTAAGGGCCTGTGATCCGGAATAATCAAACTCACCGGCTTCACCGATTTTCAGTGCTCCTGAGCCAAGGATCACCACTTTCTTGATAATTGTGTTCATGTTGATGGGCTAAGTGACGCTGTTATGTGGATCGGGATGACCCTGCAGGGGTTCCGGAATCCATAATTTCCGGGGTGTAAAAATAGAAAAAAAAGCTGAGAGATTTGCATAGAATGAAATAAAATGCATAAATTTGCATCCCAAACGTATAAATATACATGAAAAACAGGGATGCAAGACTGCTAGAGATCAGGAAGCTTATCGGAAGCCGGAATATTTCCAGTCAGGATGAATTAATGAAGCTCCTGGGAAAAAGAGGTTATGAGCTGACCCAGGCTACCCTTTCCAGGGATCTGAAATATTTGAAGGTGGCCAAGATGCCTGATGATCTTTCCGGTTATGTATATATTCTTCCGGATCAGGAGCAGGCCATTGAGGATGTAGAACTGGCCGGCCAGGGGCTAAACGGATTAATATCCATCGATTTTGCCCAGGGTATGGCTATTTTGCGAACACTTCCGGGACATGCGGGAAGTATTGCTTATACCATCGATAGCCTTTCAGCATATGAAATTGCCGGGACCATTGCCGGTGATGATACCATCCTGATCATTCCAAGGGATGGCGTCTCCAGGAGAGATGTGATCAAGATGTTAAAGTTGAGGATCCCCGGATTAATTCAGGAATCAATTTAATCATCGAGGAAACATTATAACAGATCATGGTACAAGATATAGATATTAGCATTGCATCGGAAGCACACCTGAAATATGTGCCGGAGATCGAGCAGGCATTGATGCAGGCCTCTTTCCAGAAGGGAACGGGTATTGCTGTCCGAAGCAGCACATATCTCACTGAAAAGATTCGGGAGGGGAAAGCAGTCATTGCACTTTCCGGTGATGGCAGATGGGTTGGTTTCTGCTATATAGAATCGTGGGGTCATCATAAATATGTGGCCAACAGCGGGCTGATCGTCGCTTCCGCATTCAGGGGGCTTGGCCTGGCGGGTGAAATCAAAAAGCGCGCCCTCGAATTATCGGCCGAACTGTTTCCTGGAGCCAAATTATTTGGATTAACCACCAGCCTGGCTGTTATGAAGATTAACAGTGATTTGGGGTACAGGCCTGTAACCTTTTCCGAACTGACAGATGATGACCAGTTCTGGAAAGGGTGTGAGACATGCCCTTATTATGATATTCTCGTGAGAACCAAACGGGATGATTGTCTCTGTACAGCCATGATCATGGATCCTGGCGAAAAAAAAAGAGTGAATGGTAAAGTGCATGCTTCTGGTATTAAAGTCAATATTAACCATATCTGAATAACATTAAATGGAACCTGAAAAATTATATATGGGAAAAGAAAAAGTTTTACTGGCCTTCAGCGGGGGATTGGATACATCCTTTTGCGCAGTCCATCTTTCGAGGGAAAAAAAGCTGGAGGTACATTCAGCCATTGTAAATACCGGTGGTTTCCAGGAAGAAGACCTGGAACAGATAGCGGCACATGCAAAAAAGCTGGGTATCGTCTCGCACCAGGTGCTGGATGTGACTGCTGACTATTATAACCGGTGCATACGCTATATGATATTTGGGAATATCCTCAGGAACCGGAGCTATCCCTTATCGGTAAGTTCTGAAAGGACCTTCCAGGCCATCGCACTGGTGGAGTACGCCAGAAAGAACGGATTCAAATATATAGCCCACGGATCCACAGCTGCCGGAAATGACCAGGTTCGTTTTGATCTGGTTATCCAGGTGCTGGCCCCCGGGATTCAGATCCTGTCACCCATCCGCGACCTGGGCATTTCACGTGAGGATGAGATCGGTTACTTGAAGGCCAATGGGGTTAAAATGAATTGGGAAAAAGTTGGTTACTCCATCAACAAAGGGATCTGGGGAACAAGTGTGGGAGGAAAGGAGACCCTTACTTCGGGTGATGAATTGCCCGATGAGGCTTATCCCACCCCGGTTGAAAAGTCAGGTACCGAAACGGTCACCATTGGGTTCGAAGAGGGAGAACCGGTAAGCCTGAATGGCGAACAATATGAACCCCTGGTGGTGATCAGGGAACTGGATAGCCTGGCCGCTCCCTGGGGAGTTGGCAGGGATGTGCATGTTGGAGACACCATTATCGGAATCAAGGGCAGGGTTGGATTTGAAGCTGCGGCAGCAAGGATCCTGATTGATGCTCACCTTGCACTGGAGAAACATGTACTTACCCGGTGGCAATTACACTGGAAAGAGCAGATCGGACAGTGGTACGGTATGTTTGTTCACGAAGCACAATACCTGGAGCCGGTCATGCGCAATCTGGAAGCTTTCCTGGAATCTTCACAGCAAAATGTGGCAGGAGTGGTGACCGTTCGACTCAGGCCGTACAGTTTCCATATTACCGGGGTGGAGAGCCAATTCGATCTGATGAACTCCTCTTTTGCATCCTATGGAGAGATGAACAGGGCCTGGACAGCAGCGGAAGTAGATGGATTCACCAGGATACTGGGGAACCAGCAGCGAATCTGGTATTCGGTAAATGAAGATAATATTGAAACAAAATAACTAGATAAGTATATGAATAAAGTAGGGATCATAGGTGCGGGAAACATTGGGTGTGCTATCGCAAAAGGGCTGGTTAACTGTAAAAAAATGGATGCTTCACGGATATATCTTTCAAGAAAGAAAAACAATTTACTGGAAGATCATAAAAAGAGAGGGTTCGTAGTAACAGATAATACCACCATTGTGAAAGCATGTGATATCATACTGCTTGCCGTGTTGCCCCATCAGGCCAGGGAAGTTGTGGATGATATAAAAGCGTTACTGGGTACGGGAAACAAGGTGCTGGTAAGTGTGGTATCGGCTGTCACTATCCAGGAGTTACAGGAGTGGTCAGGCGGGGTAGTCCCGGTGGTCAGGGTGATGCCCAATACTGCAGTGGAATTTGGAGCAGGGATGATCTGTATTGCAGGTGCGCATGAAGCATCGGTTGACCAGGTCAGATCACTCATAGAATCCCTGGGACAGACCATGATCATCAATGAGCAGTTGATGCCTGCAGCCACCATTCTGGGAGCTACCGGAATAGCCTTTTTCATGCGTTTCATCAGGGCTGTATCCCAGGGTGGGATCCAGATCGGATTTCATGCCGATGAAGCCGGACAGATCGCTGCACAGACAGCCAGGGGAGCAGCTGAATTACTGATGCAGAGCGATCATCATCCCGAGACACAGATTGACAGGGTAACAACACCCATGGGTTGTACGATTTCCGGACTCAACGAAATGGAGCATTTTGGATTAAGTTCTGCCGTCATCAAAGGTATTGTCAAATCTTTTTCGGGGATCAGTGATCTCAAATGATGAGCGGGATCACAACCTATACAGATCTTTTAATGGAGATGATTTCCATCCCTGCCGAAAGCCGCCATGAGCAGCAACGTGCCGGTTTCCTGGAAACATATCTGCGGGGCAAGGGTTTTGAAGTAACCAGGATTCACAACAACCTGCTGGTAGGAGATCCGGGAAAAAAAGATGCTTTACCCAGCATTGTTTTGAATTCACATATGGATACGGTTCCCCCCTCTGAAGGCTGGGTAAAGGATCCCTGGACTCCCTGCCTGGAAGGGGATAAGATAACCGGACTGGGCAGTAATGATGCCGGTGCCTCTGTAATATGTATGATCGCAACCTATGAGCAAATGGCGCCTTCCCTGCGGGGTCAAATGAACCTGCTGCTGGTAATCAGTGCAGAGGAAGAGATATCCGGTCCCGGAGGAATTATCTCGGTATTGCCATTGCTGGGTGAGCCGGATGGGGTGATCGTAGGTGAACCTACGGGAATGCAACCGGCAGTGGCCGAACGGGGCCTGATGGTGCTGGATGGTGAGGTAAAGGGCGTTGCGGGACATGCAGCAAGGAATGAAGGCGAGAATGCCATCTATAATGCGGTGGAGGATATCCGTTCCATCACCGGGTTGAAATTTGACATGCGATCGGAATGGCTTCCCGATCCGGGTGCGCAGGTAACCATGATTGAGGCCGGTACAAAACACAATGTGGTTCCGGATGTTTGCCGTTATGTGGTGGACGTGAGAAGCAATGACCGGTATGATAATAATGCCATGCTGGAGGTGATCAGGTCTGTCTGTCAGGCAGAACTGGTTCCGCGCTCCACCCGGCTGCAACCTTCAGGTTTAAACAGGGATCATTTTCTGATGAAAACCGTTGAGGCCTGCGGAATGATACCCTTTGGATCCTCTACCCTTTCCGATATGGCGCTGATCCCGTTCCCTTCCATAAAACTGGGGCCGGGCGACTCCGCCAGGTCACATACGGCAGGCGAGTATATACTGAAAAGTGAAATGGAAGCGGGAATTGAACGCTATTGCCTGCTGCTGAATAACCTGAAAGCATAAACCGGATATGAAATTGTGGGATAAAAAGATATCGACAGAGCAAAGGATCCTGGCCTTCACAACGGGTAAGGATCCGGTATATGATTTGCAACTGGCCCCTTATGATGTACTGGGTTCCATGGCCCATGTCATCATGCTGGCCGAAGTGGGGCTGATGGAACCGGAAGATGCTGCATTGCTGGTGGATGAACTGACCCGGATTTATACAGAGGCCCGGGAGGGCAGGCTTGAACTGGATTCCGGGGTAGAAGATATACATTCACAGGTAGAGATCATGTTGACCGGGAAACTGGGCGACCTGGGCAAGCGTATACATTCCGGAAGATCCAGGAATGACCAGGTGATGGTGGACATCAAACTTTTTCTGCGTGATGAAATAGAAATGCTTGCAGGAGAGATCCGGGACCTGTCCGTGGTATTGATCAAACAGGCAGGGACCAACCGGGATCTGCTGATGCCTGGATATACCCATATGCAGGTGGCCATGCCTTCATCCTTCGGGTTATGGTTCGGAGCCTATGCCGAGGCCCTGGCCGATGATCTGGTATTTGTAAACGCACTCTATCCCCTGGTGAATCAGAATCCCCTGGGTTCTGCAGCCGGGTTTGGCTCCTCCTTTCCGGTCGACAGGGAATTAACCACACAACTGCTTGCCTTTCAGGAGATGCACATCAGCTCGGTCAATGCACAGATGAACCGGGGAAAAACAGAATGGTATGTTGGAACCGGTATCAGTGCTGTGGCCACAACCCTGGCCAGGATGGCCATGGATGCCGTACTGTTTATGGGTCAGAATTTCGGATTTCTCTCCCTTCCTGAGGAACTGACAACGGGCTCTTCCATCATGCCTCATAAAAAGAATCCCGATGTACTGGAACTGATCAGGGCCCGGTGCAACAGACTGACACAGATTCCTTCAGAGATATCAGCGGTGACCGGGAACCTGATTTCAGGGTATCACCGAGATTTTCAGATACTGAAGGAGATACTGCATCCGGCACTGGAAGAACTGCATAGCTGCATCAACATGATGCAATTTGTAATGGAAAGAGTGGAAGTGAACCCCGGGATACTGGATTCAGAAACCTACCACTATATATATTCTGTGGAAGAAGTAAACAAAAAGGTAAAGGAGGGGCGCCCTTTCAGGGATGCTTACCGTGAAGTGGCGGATGAAATTGATAAGGGACGTTACAGGCCCGGCCGGGACCATACCTATACCCATCTGGGTAGTATAGGGAACCCCGGCATTGAAAAGATCAGGGAGAAACTGGAAAGAGCCTGTGACAGTGTTCATTTTATAAACACGTCAGAGGTGGCATCGGAACTAAGCAATTACTTTACAAAGACATGACACACAGAAAACAGTTAAAATATAAGAAAAAGATCATCGTGAAGGTTGGAACAACACTGCTCACCTATGATAACGGGAAGATCAACCTGCAGCGCATGGAAAAGCTTGTAAGGGTACTGGCCGACTTGCATAACAGTGGGAAAGAGGTGATCCTGGTTTCATCAGGAGCAGTTGGAGTCGGAATCGGGATGATCGGTTACCCTGAAAAACCCGACAACCTTGTCAAAAAACAGGCACTGGCCGCCATTGGTCAGGCTGGTCTGATGAGGTTATATCAGAAATTCTTTGATGAGTATAACAAGACAATTGCCCAGGTGCTGGTGACCCGGGACGGGATCGAAAATCCGCTGCGCAGAAAAAACGCCAGGAACACACTGCACCAGCTGCTGGATATGGGCATTATTCCGGTGGTGAATGAAAATGATACGGTCTCCACACACGAAATTGAGTTCGGGGACAACGATACCCTCTCGGCCGATGTGGCCACCCTGATTCATGCGGAGTTGTTGCTTATCCTGACAGACACAGACGGGGTTTTTACAGCAGATCCCCATGTACACAGTACGGCACAGAAAGTAAGGAAGGTAATGAAGGCCAGTGATGACCTGAAACATATTGACCTGAACGGTACCTCAAAACTGGGTTCAGGGGGTATGGTCTCCAAGATCGCTGCGGCGGAACTTTGCAGGGAGCATAATGTGGATGTGGTGATTGCAGACGGGACGGATCCTTCCACGATTATTAAGGTCCTGGAAGGAAAGGATCTGGGGACCTTTTTTGTAAGCGATGCTACCAACCAGCTGGCAAAGTAAAATTCTGTAAAGAAACTAAAGTCAAAGAAACAAATATATGGAAGAACTGGTCGAAATAGGAAAAAGGGCGACAATAGCCTCCCAACAGCTGGCCCATTTGAATACAGAAGAGAAAAACAGGGTACTGATGCTGGTGGCAGATATGCTGGGAAAGCATGAAAGCACCATTCTTGCAGCCAATGCCATTGACCTTGAGCAGGGCAGGCAAATGGGTCTGAAAGGAGCCATTGTTGACAGGCTTGCCCTGTCCGGGGAACGCATTAAAGCCATTGCCGATGGGTTAAGAGAGGTGGTACAACTGGAGGATCCCATTGGTGAAATTGAGGAGATGAAAAAGCGGCCCAACGGATTGCTGATCGGTAAAAAGCGGGTCCCGCTGGGGGTAGTGGGTGTGATTTATGAATCGAGGCCCAATGTAACGGCCGATGTGGCTGGTTTATGCATCAAGACCGGGAATGTCTGTGTGCTCCGTGGCGGTAAAGAAGCTTTCCAGTCAAATAACGCCATTGTCAGGATCTTCCATGAGGCCATTGAAAGTTGCGGACTGGATCCGCATATGGTTCAACTTGTACAAAATATCACCCGGGAAAGTTCTGTGGCCATGATGAAGCTCAACGAATACCTGGATATATTGATACCAAGGGGCGGAGCAGGACTGATTCAGGCTGTTGTTCAGAACAGTACAGTACCGGTCATTGAAACAGGTGTGGGAAACTGTCATGTATATGTGGATGAAGCCGCAGATGTGAAGAAGGCGGTTGCCATTGTGCATAATGCAAAAACTCATCGACCGGGTGTTTGTAATGCGGCTGAAAGCCTGCTGGTCCATCAGGATATGGCCGACAATGTCTTACCGGAAATCGGAGAGGCCCTGTTGAAATCCGGTGTGGAGATAAGGGGTGACGATGCAACCTGCAGGCTGATCCCGGAAGCCAGGCCGGCAAAAGAAGAAGATTGGGGAACGGAATACCTGGACCTGGTCATCAGTTGCAAGGTTGTCGGATCGGTGGAGGAGGCCGTTGATCATATCAACAGATACGGTACCATGCATTCGGAAAGTATTGTTACAGAAAACTACAGCCATGCCCAGTACTTTCTTGACCGGGTGGATGCAGCTGCAGTATATGTTAATGCCTCCACCAGGTTCACTGACGGTTTTGAATTCGGTTACGGGGCCGAAATCGGGATCAGCACCCAGAAACTGCATGCACGCGGCCCCATGGGCTTGAAGGAACTGACCACAAATAAGTACGTGATCTACGGAAATGGTCAGATAAGGTAAAGGGTGACTGTTATTTACCGTTCAGGCTTTTTTTGATGTTATCGATAAAAAGATCAAACAGGTAAGCCGTATCTGTTGGTCCGCCCGAAGCCTCCGGGTGAAACTGTGTGGAAAAAAAGGGTTTGGAGAGGTGCTTCATCCCTTCATTGGTATTGTCGTTGAGGTTGATAAAGAGTGGTTCCCATTCCGGTGGGAGGGTATCATTGTTGATGGCAAAACCATGGTTCTGGGACGTAATGTATGCCTTATCGGACCCCACCTCCAGTACAGGCTGGTTATGGCTCCGGTGGCCATATTTCAGTTTATAAGTATCCGCCCCGGCAGCCAGGGCCATCAGCTGGTTACCCAGGCAAATACCAAAAATAGGAATTTCGGCCCGGTAAGCGACCGCAAGGGTCCCTATGGTCACATCACATTGTTTGGGATCGCCCGGGCCGTTCGAGATAAATAATCCGTCATACTCCTCCTGGGAAATATCATGGTTCCAGGGAACCCTGATCACGGTCGTGTCTCTTTCGAGCAGATAACGGATGATATTGTATTTCACACCACAATCGAGCAGCAGGATCCTGTATTTGCCAGTTCCATATACTTTTCTTTCACCGGTGCTGACCCTGGCCACAAGGTTCTCCTGGTTGGGATCATAGCTTTCCGGTTCCCGGCCCTCAAAAACAACTTTACCCAGCATGGACCCTTTTTCTCTCAACAGTTTGGTGATAAGCCGGGTGTCCACATCAAAAATACCGGGGACCCGGTGTTGTTTGAGCCAGTCACCCAGGCTCCGCTCAGCATTCCAGTGGGAATACTCGGCGGAATAGTCTGAGATAACAAGGGCCGAAATATGAAGCTGGTCCGACTCAAAGAACTTATAAAGATCGTTTTCGGCCGATGCATGGGGTACACCGTAATTGCCTACGATTGGATAGGTGAGGACAAGGATCTGTCCTTTATAGGAAGGATCGGTCAGACTTTCCGGATAACCGGTCATGGCTGTATTGAACACCACTTCGCCTGCAATACTTCCTTCGTAGCCAAATGATTTACCTGTAAAGACGGAGCCATCCTCCAGGACCAGATTGATAGGTTTGAAATCCATGTGGTTCATGTGTTGTTATCAGATTCAGTTTTTAACAGGTTGAGGATGATCTTCTCAGCCTGTTCAGGTGTGATGCGCTTGGCTATGATCTTCTTGTTGCGGTCCAGTACATATAATTGCGGGAAACTCTGCAGGTTATACAGCACTCTAAAATCATTGCTGTAAGGGCTCCAGCAGTTTATCCAGTCAAGCATCTGGTGTTCGTTCACAAAATCAATCCATTTTTCTTTACCCTCGATGGTATTGATTACATGTACACAGACCACTTCCACATCTTTATCGTGCAGCCTGGTGTATACATCATGCAAAACAGGAGTGGTTTTCTGACAATGCCCGCAATCAGCTTCCCAGAAATAGAGAATGGTGAATCTGGCATCGATATCATAGAGGGAAAAATCGCTACCGATAAAAGGGTCCCGCTTAATGGCCGTATCCAGGGCCGCCATCTCAAAATGGGACGCTGGTACCTTTCGCAGTTGAAAGTTGGGAGCTTTCTTTCCGATGAGCGTGGCCCTGTTTTTATCCAGGTTCTCCTGCAATTTGCTGATGAATTCCGGAGAGCTCCAGGAAGCATCGGGAATATAATACTTTTCTGCAATATGAAAGTAAACCACATCCATCCCCATGTATTTGCTTTCAGCAAAATGATTGAAAAGGGTGATCAGCATATAACGGTAGAGCTCTTCGTCGCTCCGTGCACCTTCCAGCAGAAAATCCACGGCAACGATGAGCGAGTCGGGATGCTGCATCACCACCCGGGTTAAATAATTTTTGATCTTTCCTTCGTATAACGGCGTATGAAGCAGCCGCACACTGAATGGATCGAAGCGATCAAAATAGTGCTCCTTGTAGTAAAAGTAGCGCAGGGAATCGTCATGTCGCTTATCTCCGTTGAGCAGCTCTTCGGGTGGGAAAGGCTCTCTGGTTGCCCCGATAAACGTTGATACAAAAAGCGTTTTATACTCCTTTTCGATGCGGTCCATGTATGCCTCCATGGCCCTGTTAATCTCTTTTTGCTTTTCCCTGATCCTTGCAGTGTCAGCAGCATTGGAGGCCTGTGAAAGCATGGATTGCTGCTCCTGAAGTTCTCCTCTTTTCATTTGCAGGTAGCGCTTATATTCCAGGAAGATCCGGTTATCTTCCGACCCATTGAAAGTAATCTTCCCTGCAAGATCGGAAGTGTCGGCTTTTATAGTAAGTTCCTGATCATCTCCCAGAAGCAGGTCAAAGTAGTGATCAGGATCGATGTAGATCAGGTAAAGCCCACCCTTTAAAGCTTCATCTCCTTCAAAAACACCCCTGCCCTTTTTATCAAGTACAATGGTATCCTTCGTCATCATGCGGGAAGTGAAGTATTCACCCAGGATCAGGGTATCAGTATTGGAGAGTCCTTCCAGCTGAACCTCAATATGGTAACCCTGTCCGTGCAGGGGAAAAAAAGAGAGTACCAGTAAACAGGCTGCCAGGCTAACATATGGTCTTAAAAACTTCATTAATCGCTTCATTAAAAAAACGGTCAAAGTTAATGAATCTATTTTAAAACATATTGTTCAATCACCATGCCACTCCTATTATAAAATCCTTAACTTGTCAGGAAATTCTGGTCCGCTTATTATATCAACGTCCATGTTTACACTGCCTGAAGCACAGCACCTGATAGAAAACCATATCCAGACCATATCCATACCGGAGGCCCCGTCTGAACTATATGAACCTGTCAGGTATGTTTTATCCATGGGAGGGAAACGGATCAGGCCCGCACTGGTGATCCTGGCCTGTGACCTGTTTTCAGGAGCGGTGGAGTCCGCACTTATGCCGGCAGTGGCCATTGAGGTTTTTCACAATTTCACGCTTTTGCATGATGATATCATGGACCGTTCCGAGTTGAGAAGGGGTAAGCCGGCAGTACATGTAAAGTTCGGGGAAAATGTGGCCATTCTGTCGGGTGATGTGATGTCCATCATGGCCAGCCGCCTGATGAACCAGTCTCCCGGAGTGATATTGAATGTGGTTCAGGATGTTTTCACAAAAACAGCCATGCAGGTTTGTGAAGGTCAGCAGATGGACATGAATTTCGAATCAGTACTCACTGTATCGGAAGAGGAGTATCTGACCATGATTGAACTGAAAACAGCCGTTCTCATTGCTGCAAGCCTGAAGATCGGGGCCTTACTGGGTGGATCCTCTCAGAAAGATGCAGAGGATCTGTATGAATTTGGAAAATACCTGGGGATGGCATTTCAGTTGCAGGATGATTTGCTGGACACTTTCGGAGATCCGGATATCACGGGGAAAAAGCAGGGAACAGATATTGTGGATAACAAGAAAACCTACCTGATGATTGAAGCTCTGGGATGTGCCTCCGCCGCCCAGCGTAAAGAACTGTTAAAATGGCTTACTGCCCGGGAATTTAACCGGGAGGAGAAGATACGTTCCGTGACCCTAATTTTTGATACATTGAAGATCAGGGAACGTACCGAAAAAAAGATCAGGGCATATTATGACAGGGCACTGACCAACCTGCATAAGCTGAACAGGCCCGGGGAACGGAAAACGGAGCTGATTAATTTTGCCTCTTATCTGATGAATCGAAACCGGTAATGCCCAGTTCCATCATCAGATCCTGCTGGCCGAATCGCTGCAACAGGATTCTGAGTTCTTCCATCTGATACATTGTTTCATTGATTTCCCGCTGGATGGAGGATTTATGACGCGGTTTCATGGCATCGTAGTAGATCATATCACTTTCCAGGATGTGATAATAGTCCTGCAGGATCTGATTGGCCTTTTTCGTTTCGCCGCACAGGTAATAGGCCTCAATGATCCCTTCATGATGAATGACTCCGCCTTCCCTGGTGGGTATTGTGATCCCTGTAATATACTGGTCGTAAGGCAATACGTGCGATGGGGCCAGATTCATGCAGTGATCAAGCACCGCAACGGCTTTTTTCTGCTGGCCTTCTTCCAGTAATTTCATTGCCAGGCGTGTATATAAACTCCTGAAACGGATGACCGAAAAAGTCCGGATGGTGTAATAATCGAGATGAACATCCGGTTCGTTCATCCTTCCCCACCGGAAGGTATTCATCAGCCTGTCATAAAGCAGTTCTGTATCGATATCTCCCAGCATAAGCATGCTTTCATAAGGAGTCTTAACCGGAACGACCCTGTAAGCAAGCCCTTCGGTACGGTAATATGGCTCAAGCCCAAGTGATCCGTCAAATCCTCCGGCAGTGTAATAGATAGGTCTTTCCCATTTGTTTGTACCGATGATATCCAGTTGTCCCAGATTATTTTTCAGGATCTGGCTGTTGGCTCTCAATTGTAACGTGATCTCTTTGACAACCTTCCCGGCATTTTCAGGTAAGACAGTTCTGTTAGTGAGCACAACGGTGGTATCTACAGGGAGGATCAGTTTATTTGTAGGTATATAATCAATTTTCTCACCGCTTCTCAGCGGGATTTTCGTTCTCGGGTCATTACTTTTTATAAAAGCAAGGATATAGTCTACAGATGCCCACCGCTCATTTTCTCTTACAAAGACAGAACTTCCAGGGATATCCTCATATTTGGATTGCGGAATGGTCAGCGGGAGCGGTTTGGAATCATAATTCTGCCATCTCATCTGGTCGATATACCAGTTCATATTGAAAAGCATCATATTCACAATACGGACATCCTCCCGGATCCCCTCCACATCCTGGGCATACCAGAGAGGGAATGTGTCATTGTCACCCACCGTAAAAAGAATGGCATCCTTGTCGCAGGAGTTGAGGTAATTACGGGCAATATCCCGCGCCGTATACCTCCCTGAACGGTCATGGTCATTCCAGTTTTCGACAGCCATCAGGGTGGGGACCATTAAAAAACAGGTGGTAACAGCAAAGATCGCAGTACTGCGAAACTTCAGCTTTGAATGTAACATATGGTAAAAACCGGCCACCCCGATACCAATCCAGATACTGAATGCATAAAAGGAACCTGCATAAGCATAATCTCTTTCACGTGGCTGGTAGGGAGTTTGATTGAGATAGAGTACAATGGCAATTCCGGTCATGAAAAAAAGGACCATGACCACCCAGAAATCGCGTACATTTTTATCCAGGTGGAAGAACAACCCCAATAAACCCAGCAACAGGGGGAGGAAAAAGTAGGTATTTCTGGCCGGGTGGTTCTTCATATGTTCGGGCAGGTACTTCTGTGGCCCGATCCTGGCCGAGTCTATGAATTTGATCCCACTGATCCAGTTACCGTGCAGGACATTGCCATGCCCCTGGATATCATTTTGTTTTCCGGAGAAGTTCCACATGAAATACCTGAAATAGAGATGACCGAGCTGGTAGCGGAACAGAAACTCAAGGTTATCCAGGTAGGTGGGATTGGCGGGATCCTGAATGGTCCCGAATTCCCGGTAGGCCTGCCGGTGATTTGAATCCTGACTGTACATCCGGGGAAGCAGTACTTTTTTGCCTTTCATCACTGCTTCCGGTTTGTACTGGGCGATCTCATATTTGTTCGATTCCTTATTCAGCTTATATTCAGGTTTTTTATATTGAACATCTTCTACTTCAGCATTATAGAGGTATCCTCTCAGCAGAGGCCTGTCACCATACTGTTCCCGGTTCAGGTAGGAGAGAAGGGCAAAGACATTTTCGGGACGGTTTTCGTTCATGGGGGGGGCCGCAAGTGACCTGATTACAATCAGGGCATAGGAAGAGTAACCGATGATGATCACCGTGACAGCCACCAGGGCGGTATTCCAGATCACATTTTTTTTCACGTACTGGGTGTGGTAGATGCCGGCAATGAGCACTCCAATTAACAGGGTCACGTAGATTATCACACCCACATTATAGTGGAACCCAACGCTATTGGTAAAGAACTTTTCCACTACTGTGGCAACCTTGACAATGCCGGGAATAATACCATACATGATCAGAAGCAGGATGGCTGCTGAGATACCCAGTGCATAGAGGACCCCTTTCCGGGTAACCTCCGGGGATTTCCTGAAATAATATACCAGGACGATGGCAGGGATGGCCAGCAGGTTAAGGAGATGGACACCGATAGAGAGCCCGATGAGGTAGGCTATCAGGATAAGCCAGCGGTTCGCTCCGGGTTCATCGGCAATGTTCTCCCATTTGAGGATGGCCCAGAAGACCACCGCCGTAAAGAGGGAGGATGTTGCATACACTTCGCCCTCTACTGCAGAGAACCAGAAAGTATCCGAGAATGTATATGCCATGGCTCCAACGAATGCTCCTCCCAGGATGATGATTGCAGGAAGATCGGCTATCTTTTTAAGCAGATGAGATATGGTCCAGAAGAGAAACAGGATAGTAAAAGCACTGGCAAAAGCAGAAACTGCATTGATCATCATGGCCACCTTTTCGGAATCTGATGTGAACAGGGAAAAGAGCCTGCCAATCATCAGGAACAGCGGTGCACCGGGTGGGTGCCCAACCTGAAGTTTATAGGCACTGGCTATGAATTCTCCGCAATCCCATAAACTGACCGTTGGTTCAAGGGTTAGGAGGTAAACAACAAGGGCGATAGCAAAACTGGTCCAACCCAGCAGAAGGTTTATCTTTTTAAAATTCATTGGTTCAGCATGAACAAACAAGGTTGTGAACGGCACGAATTTACTGCTTTTAATTTGAAAACTTGACAGATTAAGAATTGAAACATATATTTGTTCTTCACCAAAATCCGAAAGCGATGACCGTTAAAGGAATAAACGATCCGGATACCACCCTTTACACAGACTACCCTGAATTTGAATATGAATATGCCAACATCTCTGAACCTGACACCTTACCACCTGAACAACAAACCCTGACCATAGGACTTGATGAAAGCAGAACAGACAGGGCTCCGGTTACTTACATTACAGGTTTTGTGGGAAGGCGTATTGATCTCAGGAGAATCGAAGATGAACTGGGGGAAGTTTGCCATACATGTGCCTCTTCGAAAATGTATGATATTGTACTGAGGGGAAATGTGTGCAAGCGTGCATATATCTATTTACGTTCCAATGGTTATTCAGTGGAATTTGCAAAAAACTAACACTCACATTGACGGTGTTTCCGGCAAAGGCAGGTTGTTCATCATCCTGCTTTTGTTCTTTTCGGCTGGTTTGCATGCCCAGTTTTATGAATGGGGCCAGGATGCAGGCAACCTGAAATGGAACCAGTTAAGGAGCTCTCATTACAGGGTGATCTATCCGGCAGGTGTGGATTCTCTTGCACAGGCTTTTACCAGAAGGCTTGAATATTTTTATCCTTACACCGGAAATGCATTGAACCACCAAACCAGTTCAATGCCAGTGATTATCCACAATGAAGCGAGTTATTCCAACGGGGTTTTCGGCTGGGCCCCCAAACGGCTGGAAATATTTACAAATCCCGATCCCAACGGATATCCCCAGGACTGGCTGACCCAGTTGGCGCTGCACGAGGGCAGGCATGCTGTACAGATTGATAAACTGAACCAGGGCTTCACCAGGGCGCTTTACTATATCACTGGAGAACAGGGAGTGGGAGCCATGGCCGTGTTTTTGCCATACTGGTACCTGGAGGGCGATGCCGTGGATGCAGAGACCCGTTTATCCATGAATGGAAGAGGCAGGCAACCCTCATTTGAAATGGGCCTGAAGGCACAGATACTGAATGGTGGCAGGGTCTTCTCCTTCTCTAAAGCCAGCCTGGGGTCCTACAGGCATTATGTTCCCAATCATTATGAACTGGGATACCTGCTGGTGCGCTTTGGTCGCCGGAATTACGGGGATCAGTTCTGGATCGATTTTCAGCAATATGCTGCCAGAAAACCATTCTTGCTCAATCCGACCTATTTCAGCATGAAGCGATATGGATTCAGGTCGAAGACACAATTTTACCGGGAGGCCCTCCATGAATACAGTCAGCACTGGCGCCTGATGTCAGCGCACAGGGAAAATACACCGATGAAGGAGTGGAACAAAAAAAGGGGGAAGCATTACACCAGTTATACTTTTCCGGGCGAAATTTCGGAAGCAGGGGTAGTTGCCCTGAAAACCGGGCTGGATCAGATTCCGGAATTTGTTTTCATGGACGAAAGCGGAAAGGAGAAGCATATATTCCGTCCCGGTTTTTTGAGTTCAGGCCGGATCAGTGTCTCCGGGGGCCATGTCATATGGGACGAATATGTGCCCGATACCCGTTGGAGTAACCGGAACTATTCCGTTATCAGGAGCTATGACATAGCCCGTAGAAAAGTGAAGAACCTGGGGAGGAGGACAAGATATTATGCACCTGATATTTCCGGAGACGGGAGCAGGATAGCAGCCATTGAGCAAACAGCAGAACAACAATTTAACCTGGTAATTCTGGGAATGGATGGAAGCATGGAGAGGAAAATCCCTTCACCCGGAAACAAGTTGATACAGCATCCGGCCTGGATGGACGGCGATTCGGCAGTGGTGGTGATTTTATCCGGGGAACAGGGGAAAGCACTCTGTCAGTACCACCTGGGCTCCGGTCGCTGGAGAAAGATCGTTGAAACCGGGAGGGACGATATCTCTTATCCGGATGTGAATGGAAACAGGATCTATTTTAGCAGCACTTTTTCAGGGATTGACAATATATATTGTTATGATTTAAAGAAGCAACAGCTTAATCAGATAACCTCAGTTCCTTTCGGAGCATTTTATCCTGCGATCTCAAAGGACGGGTCAACCCTCTATTGTTCAAATTATTCATCCCGTGGGTACGGGATTGCTTCCCTCCCCCTGAAGGATGGATTATGGCGCCCTTTTGAGGTGGCTCCTCATCATGCAGAGCAAATGGATTATCAGGAAACGGTTGAAGAGCGAAGGATCATTGAGGGTTTAAAGGCTGCGGATACCATTGATTATGAATTAAAGCCTTACCATAAAGTTTTACATCTCTTTCATCTCCATTCCTGGTTGCCACTTTATGTGGATTACCTGAATCCAACATTATCCCTGAACCCTGAACAAACGGTTGTAAGTCCGGGTATTTCACTGATCTCGCAGAACCACCTGAGCACAGCAGTCAGCCAGGTGGGATATGAATACAGGAACGGTTATCATATGTTTCATTCCGGGGTACAGCTGAAAGGTCGCTATCCAGTGCTGAACCTCTATATTGACTATGGAGGTGAACCCGATGTGCTCCTGGTTGCAGAAGGGGACTCCGTGATTTCATTGCCTCAGAATATAGGTTTTACAGCACAATCCTATATACCGTTCCGGTTCAATACAGGAAAGTTCCTTTCACTCTTCCAGCCCAGGATCGATTACAACTACCGGAAAGATGTGCAATATGATGAAGGAACGGGCAGTTATCGTGCAGGGGCACATTACCTTTTATATTCCCTCTATGCCACTTCCTACCTGAGGAAGGGGAAACGGGATTTTGTACCCCGGCTGGGGTTAACGGTCAACGGGGGCTACTACCATGCACCGTTCAACGAAGTATACGGGTCCGTGGCCTCTGCCGGGTTGATAGCATATCTCCCGGGATTGATGAAACATCAGACCATCCGGTTCTCCCTCTATTACCAGCAACAGTTTCCGCTGGACATGTCCCGGCCCGCATTTATCAATTTGATAGCCATGCCCAGGGGCATCAGGGGAGTATTCGGTGAAGTGTTAACGCGATACAGTGCGGATTATCTTTTCCCGATCCTCTATCCAGATCTGGAGATAGGTTCGTTGTTGTATCTGAAAAGGGTCAGGGGCTCTGTCTGGGCAGATTACATGAAAGGAACCAATGTGGTCATCATGGACACCAATCCCCATTACGAAAACAGGGATTATACAACTTTTGGAGTGGACCTGATTACCGATATTCACCTGTTGAGAATTCCTTTTCCGCTCGCTGTGGGGGGAAGGGTTTATTATGAACAGGGGGAAGAGAGGCTGGGTTTTGAGGGTATCTTTACCATTGATGTAAACTAGGTTCAACAGGTCAGTTCCCCGGGCTGAATTCGCCGGTGACGGTGAAATAACCCGGATAGGTTATGGGTTGCGATCCCACCAG